>QGUP01000127.1 GCA_003242505.1 Bacillota bacterium | reverse complement strand
CTCATAAGCCCGCCTCCAACCACCCGTGGCGGCGCGCCTTTGCTCGCCGCCCCGTAGATCATAACACGACCACGGTGACAAAATCCCTGACGAGAATCAGGTGACATTTTCACTGGCGCTTGACAGGACAGAAGACTACCCGTTGCCAGGACCCGGCAGCGGATTCTAAACTAAATATTAGCAGCGTGGTATTTTTGTTATTTTTCGCTTTCTTATCGACCTCCGGTGGCGTGAAGCGGCACCTGCGGCCGCTGATAAGCGGTAGCACGGGCCGCAAGCCGGGCAGGAGCCGATTTCGGAACCGGAAGCACGCTGGCTCCCGCCGGACCGCTGCAGTCAACAGGAGTAAGGAGGAACCGCGCTTGTCCGCGGCAGGCACCGCCAGTATCGCCGCCATCATCCGCCAGAACCGGCTGCGGGTGCTCCTGCAGCCGGTAGTAGACCTGGTCGGGCGGACCGTTTACGGTTACGAAGCCCTCTGCCGGGGACCGGGAGGGACGGAACTGGAATCTCCCCTGGCACTCTTTTCGGCCGCGGAAGCCGCAGGGCTGCTGCCGGAGCTGGATGAGCAGGCGCTGCGCAACGCTCTCCGGGTGCTCCCCTCCCTCCCCGCTGGCACTTACCTCTTTGTCAACGTCGACCCCCGCACCCTGGTCCGGAAACCCGACCTGGTCCTGCGGGCCCTGGAGGAGCAGCCCTGCCGCGGTCGCCTGATCGTCGAGGTGACCGAGCACGGCGAGGCGGGGCTGGGCTGGCAGGAGGAACCCCTGGAGCGGCTCCGGCGCCTGGTGGAGCGGATCGCGCTGGACGATGTAGGCAACCGCCACGCCGAACTCCACTCCCTGGTGGCGGTCCGCCCCGCTTACGTCAAGATGGACCGCTCCCTGGTCCAGGGGGTGAGCCAGGACCGGCGGAAAGCCACCCTGCTCCGGACCCTGGTCTGCCTGGGACAGAGGATGGGGTTCATCCCCGTGGCGGAAGGCGTGGAGGCCGCCCCGGACCTTCAGGCCATCCTGCGCCTGGGCTTCCGCCACGCCCAGGGCTTCGTCCTCGGCCAGCCGTCGCCCTACCCCGCCCCCCTCTCCCCGGAGGTCCTGACCGCCCTGGGGTAGCGGGCGGCCGCCGCTGAGGTCGGGGGCCTGAGTGCCGGGGGCAATAGCCACCCGTGCAGCAAGGAAGTCCGGCCGCATCAGGCAGTCCTCCCCGTCGGGGCGTGTCGACCCGTCCTGGGGGTCTTCTGCCTGGAGCGCCGGACCTCCTGCTAGGTTTCGCTCTCCCTGGGCGGCTCCGCCCCGGCCTGTCTTGCCCTGGCGGCCCCGGGAACAGTCCCGCTTCCCGCTGCCTCGGGAGGCCGGGCCCCCTCCTCGGCCCGGGCCGGGTCCGGCCGGGACGGCTTGCCGGCCTGCTCCCGCCGCTGCCGCTGCTCCTCCATCAGTTCCCGGCAGAGCTTGAGGACCGCCTTCTTCTCGATCCGGCTGACGTAGGAGCGGGAGATGCCGAGCATCCGGGCAATCTCCCGCTGGGTCTTCCGGGGGCCGCCGGCGATGCCGTACCGGAGTTCCAGCACCTGGCGCTCCTTGCCGCCGAGGCGTTTCAGTTTCTCCCGGAGCAGCCCCTCCTCCAGCCGCCGGCCGACCAATTCCGGGACCACATCGGGGTCGGAGCCGAGGACGTCGATCAGGGTGATCTCATTTCCCTCCCGGTCCACGCCGATGGGATCGTAGAGGGAGACCTCCCCCCGGGTGCGCTTCAGGGACCGGAGGTGCATCAGGATCTCGTTTTCGATACACCGGGCGGCGTAGGTGGCCAGCCGGGTCCCCTTGTCCGGCTTGAAGGTGGCGATGGCCTTGATCAGCCCCACGGTGCCGATGGAGATCAGGTCGTCGGTCTCTTCGCCGGTATTGTCGAATTTTTTCGCAATATGTGCGACAAGTCTCAAGTTTCTCTCAATAAGTACGCTGCGGGCCTCGGGGTCCCCTTTCTGTAGGCGGGTCAGGTAGTGGTCCTCTTCCTCCGGCGAGAGAGGCTGGGGAAAGGTGCTGGAGTTGGAGACGTAGCCGGCCATCAGCATCAGGCTGCGGATCAGCAGTTCGGCCACCTGTCCGAGGAATCCCAGCATCGGCGGCACCTCCCTCGGTCGCGCTTCGGACGCTGCCCTCGGTACGCTACGTGGCACAAGTCTATGGGAGGGACCAAGCCTCTGTGCCAGTCCGGGGCAACCGCGGCCTGTCCGGCGGGGACCGGGTCCGGGAGGACCGGAGCCTGTCCGGCGGGGACCGGGGCCTGCTCGACGGGGAACGCGGTGGGCAGGTGGCCGTCTCCGGCCTGCAGGAAGCCGACCGGGACCCGGGCGGCAGCCGTGGTATACTGAAGCCATGAGCGCTCCAGATGTGGTCGTGATCGGCGGCGGCCCCGCCGGGCTGATGGCGTCCGTCGCCGCCGGCCGGGCCGGGGCCCGGGTGCTTCTGCTCGAAAAAGGCCCCCGCCTGGCGAGGAAACTGATCGTCTCCGGCGGGGGCCGCTGCAACGTCACCAACCGGAAGCCGGTTTCAGAACTCATCCAACATATCCCCGGCAACGGCCGGTTCCTGATTCGGGCGCTCCAGGAGTTTGGCAGCGAGGAGATCATCGCCTTTTTCGAAGGGCTGGGGGTCCGGCTGAAGGAGGAGGACAGCGGCCGGGTCTTCCCGGTGAGCGACCGGGCGGTGACCGTCGCCGAAGCCCTCATCCGGCACGTGCGGGAACTGGGGGTGACCATCCGGCTCAGGGCGCCGGTGGCCCGGCTCACCTTCGCCGGCGGCCGGTGCACCGGCTGCGTGCTGGCTTCGGGGGAGGCGATCCCCGCCCGGGCGGTGGTGGTGGCCGTGGGGGGCTGCGCCGCTCCGGATACCGGGTCCACCGGCGACGGTTACGCCTGGGCCCGGGAGGCCGGCCACACCATCACCCCCCTCTACCCCGCGGAGGTGCCCCTCGTCGCGGACGAGCCCTGGGTGCGGGACCGGACCCTCCAGGGCCTCGCCCTCCGGGATGTCGCCCTCACCCTCTGGGACCCCCGGGGGAAGCGCATCACCACCCAGCGGGGGGACCTGCTCTTCACCCACTTCGGCCTTTCCGGGCCGGCGGCGCTCCGGACCAGCCACTACGTCTCGGTCACCCGGCTGAAGCTCGGGAACGTGCCCCTTACCCTCACCATCGACCTCCTGCCCGACTGGAGCCCGGACCGGGCAGGCCGGGAGTTCCAGCAGTTGGCGGCGGCCGAGCCCCGGCGCCTGGTGAAAAACGCCCTCCGCCCCCTCCTGCCGGACCGGATGATCCCGCTCCTCCTGGCCCGGGCGGGGGTGCCGCCGGAGGTGACCGGGGCGCACTTGTCCCGGGCCCAGGGCGAGGCCCTGGTCCGGGCGGTGAAGGCCTTCCCGGTGACCGTCACCGGCACCCTCTCCCTGCGGGAGGCCTTTGTCACCGGCGGCGGGGTGAGCGTCAAGGAGATCGACCCCCGCACCATGGCCTCCCGGCTGGTCCGGGGGCTCTTCTTCGCCGGCGAGGTGATGGACGTCCACGGCCACACCGGCGGATACAACATCACCATCGCCTTCTCCACGGGGTATGTGGCCGGGCGGTCTGCCGCCGCCCTGGCCCTGGCGGAAAGGGGACAGGGCGGAGACAGCCCGTCCTCCGGGTACTGAGTCCGCAGCGATCCGGTCATCAGGGCCGCCTCGCCGGGCGAGGCGGCCCTGATGCATCCCTGGCAGCCCTTTGGGAAACCTTGTTAGGTACAGAACTGGGCGCAGAGCGCCCCTTCCGGCAGGAAATGGGCGGGCCGCGGCCAACTAAACAGAAAAAGGTGCGCGCAGGTTCTCGGTGAGCCCACTTGCCCGGCGCACCCACATGGTGGGAGCCGTAAACCCCCACGGCGGGAGCGAACGCCCTTGCAACAGCAGCGAACCCGAACCCTCCTCGTTACCCTCGGCGGAATGGCCGCCGCTGCAGCCGCAGCGGCGATCCTGCTGATCGCTCCGACTCCGGCGGCTGCGGCCGAGCCCATCCGCACCTACCTCAACGGGCGGGAACTCGCCTTCGACGTACCGCCCCAGGTGGAGAACGGCCGGGCCCTGGTCCCGGCCCGGGGACTCTTGCAAGCCATGGGAGCCGACGTCTCCTGGGACGACCGGACCCGGACCGTCGTCGCCATCCTGGGGGACCGGAGCATCCGGTTGCGGATCGACGACCGGGTGGCCTATGTGGACGGGCAACCGGTGGTGCTGGACACGCCCCCCCGGATCCGGTCCGGCCGGACCCTGGTGCCCCTCCGGTTTGTCAGCGAGGGGCTGGGGGCATGGGTGAACTGGGATCCGGAACTGCGGGCCATCGCGGTCGACACCCGGGTCCAGGTCTCCCGGTCGGGAAGTACGGCGGTCCTGGCCCGGAGTTCCTGGCCGGGCTTCCGGATGGCGGAGATCGCCCAGAGCCTGGTGGGAAAGCCCTACGCCTGGGGTGGGACCACCCCCGCCGGCTTTGACTGCAGCGGCTTTACCCTCTACGTGGCCCGCCAGGTAGGGGTGGAACTGCCCAGGACCTCCCAGGACCAGTTTGCCGTGGGCACCCCCGTCCGGGTCGAGGACCTCCTGCCCGGCGACCTGGTCTTCTACAGCACCTACGGCCCAGGCCCGACCCACGTGGGCATCTACATCGGGGAGGGTCGGTTCGTCAGCGCCCTGAACCAGTCCGCCGGCGTCACCGTCACCGAGATGGACGCCCCCTGGTGGCGGGGCCGCTACCTCGGTGCCCGCCGGGTGGTGAGTCTGCCCGCCGCCCCCACCGCCTCCACCGCGGCGGAGGCTCCATAGGTGACCGCCGCCCCTCACAGGGAGTCTGCGGCCCGACACCGCCGTCACCCCCAGGGAGCCCCCCACACCGCCGCCCTGGCAGGACGCCACCTGCCAGGGCGGCTTCTTTCCTGGGGAATCCTACGGCAGGGGCAACCCGCGCAGGGACACCCTACGCAGGGACATCCTACGGCAAAGCGGCCCTTCGCTGGCCGCAGGGGTCCCACGGGCCCCGTGGCCCCACGGGTCCACCGGGGACGAGAGGGAGGGACGGGACGTGTACCTGGAGGTGGTCGGCCGGGTTGGGATCGCCTTCGCCCTGCTGTACACCCTGGCGCGGCTCTCGGGCAAGAAGCAGATCTCGCAACTCACCTTCTTCGACTTCGTCACCGCCATCGCGGTGGGGGACCTGGCCGCCGGCCACCTGGCGGACCCCGGCAAGCCCCTCGGCCCCTTCGTGGTGGGGCTCCTCACCTGGTTCGGCCTCACCCTGGGCCTGGACCTCCTGGTCCTCAAGTCCCGGCGGATCGCCAAGGTGCTGGAGGGAGAGCCCACCCTGCTGATCCACAAGGGGCGGATCCTCGAGGACAAGCTCTCCGGCACCCTCCTCCGGGTCGATCACCTCATGGAGATGCTCCGGTCCAAGGGGTATTTCGACCCCCGGGAGGTGGAGTACGCGATCCTGGAGACCGACGGCAACCTCTCGGTCCTGCCCCGGAGCGACGCCCGGCCCCTGCGCACTGGGGACTTCGGCCTCGCCCCGCCGGGGAGCGGCGTCTGGGCCGAGGTGATCCTCGAGGGACAGATCCAGATCGAGAACCTCGCCCGGTTCGGCCGGGACCCGGCCTGGCTCCGGGACCAGCTCGCGGCCCGGGGGATCTCGGATCCCCGGGAGGTCTTCTACTGCAGCATGAACGACCGGGGCGAACTGTACGTCGACCCCTACCGGGACGGGGTGGAGAAGGTGGTGGACATCAGCGACTACCCGGGTCCGGGGTGAGCCGGGTGCCGTCCGGCTGCAGCCGCACCGTGGCCAGCACCGGCAGGTGGTCCGAGGCCAGGGTGGCGGGCACATCGGCCGCCACCGGGAGGACGTCCGGGCTGGCAAAGACGTAGTCGATCCGCTCGTAGGGGTCCCCCGCGGAGTAGGTGAAGGCCTCGCCCAACCCCAGGGCCGCCGGCACGTCCCGGAGCCCGGCGCCCAGCACCTCCTCGATGGCCGGCTCGCCGGGCCGGGCGTTGAAGTCCCCGGCGATGACCGTCCGGGGGCGGCGGTTCCAGAAGGCCACCAGTTCCGCGGCCTCCCGGGCCCGGTCGGCGTCAAACCCCGCGTAGGCGGTGAGGTGCGTGCTGATGAACAGCAGGTCCCCGGCCTCGGTCTCGATCCGGGCCCAGACCAGCCCCCGGGGG
>QGUP01000566.1 GCA_003242505.1 Bacillota bacterium | reverse complement strand
GGGCCCAGGAGAGCGGGGCCCAGGAGGCCGGAGCCCAGGAGGCGAGGGCCCCGGAGGCCAGGGCCCAGGAGGTAAGGACCCGGGAGGCCGGAGCCCCGGAGGTCAAGGCCCAGGAGGCCAAGGCCGAGGAACCCGGGGCCGGGGGTGAGGCCGGCGGCGCGCCGGCGGCCCGGAAGAAGGGGTCAGGCCGGAAGCGGCGGTATCGGAAGCCCAGGCGCCGGCCCCGGGGGGAGTCCCCGGGCGGAGGGAGTGAACCCTCCGGGGGGACGGGGTGAACCGCCCGATTGGGCGGAGGCAAGCGAAAGGAGCACCCGACGTCCGTCGGGTGCTCCCATCGCGATACCCTTCCGCTGGTCTTGGTGCCCTTCCGCCACGAGCAAACTAGCCCGCGTTGGCCATGACCCGGCTGGCCATGGCAGAGAGGCAGGACTGGCAGACGTTCTTACCCTTGAAGTTCTCGACGTTGGCCGCGTTGCCGCAGAAGACGCAGGCCGGCTCGTACTTCCGCAGGATGATCTTGTCTCCGTCGACGTAAATCTCGAGGGAGTCCTTCTCCTCGATGTTGAGGGTGCGACGGAGTTCGATGGGGATGACCACCCGCCCGAGCTCATCTACCTTCCGCACAATGCCCGTGGACTTCATTTCCGATTGTTGTACCTCCCTCCCACAAGAATTCCCAGGACCAGCCTGGCTCTACTATATCATTCATACCAGAAACAGTCAACCCATGCATAGTGCTGACAGGAACCGCCCTGGAGGGATGGGCGGGCCGGGGTATGGTTCACTGAGATAACCATAACTGGGATATGCTCCTAAGTCAAGGTTGAATTCCGCCCCCCGCGGTGCTTGTGCCTGGAAGATTCGCCAGGCGGCCGGTGCGGTTGCCGGCCTTTCGGGCCGCTCTTGACACTGGCTTTTTCCCTCGCTACAATTCGTCACAACAGGCGATGATGGGGAGGAGTAGCGCCAGGAGGCGCCCCAGCGAGCCGGGGAGGGTGCGAGCCCGGCGGTGCCGAGCGGCGTGAAGATGGCCCCGGAGCTTCCGGTCGAAGGCCTGCTCCCGATGCGCCCGCGGCGGTGCAGGGACGGGGGCGGGCTGTGTAGGCCAGGACGGGTGGCCTCCGTTACCAGGGCCAGGGTATTGAGGGCCTGGACGGCCTTGAGGGCCTGGACGGCCTGCGTACCCGCCGAGGCTTCCCGCCGCGAGGTGGGAGCGAACCAGGGTGGTACCACGGGAGCGTCTTGCCCCCGTCCCTGACCGGGACGGGGGCTCTGTACGTTTTTCGGCCCGAAGGGTTTCGGCCGACAGCGACCATGGGAAACGGGAGGGAAACCCCAGTGGGGGAGCGGTTTTACATCACCACCCCAATCTATTACCCGAGCGACAACCTGCACATCGGCCACGCCTACACCACCGTGGCGGCCGACGCCCTGGCCCGCTACCACCGGCGCCGGGGCCATGAGACCTGGTTCCTGACCGGCACCGACGAGCACGGCCAGAAAATCGAGCGCAAGGCAGCGGAGGCCGGCAAGACCCCGAAGGAGTACGTGGACGCGATCGTCGCCGACATCCAGGCGCTGTGGCGGGAACTCCACATCTCCTACGACGACTTCATCCGCACCCCCGAGCCCCGCCACGAGAAGGTGGTCCAGGCCATCTTCACCCGGCTCTACGAGCAGGGGGACATCTACAAGTCCGAGTACGTGGGCTGGTACTGCACCCCCTGCGAGACCTTCTGGCTGGAGTCCAA
>QGUP01000565.1 GCA_003242505.1 Bacillota bacterium | reverse complement strand
CGTCTGTGACAAGGTCACTCGCTCCTGCTTCATAGGTGACATTTTCACTGACGAGTTCTAGGGTGACAATATCACAGACGGATCACAGTCTAGAGCCGACAGGGGTTGACGCGGGGACCGGACCCGACTACAATAAGGACTTGCCGCCGGCCCGATGGGCGCCCCGGGCCCCGGCCGGGCGGGGTCCCCAGCCGCGCGAAAGGTTCTGAGGTTGACAGGTTGGGGTTGCATTCAAGCAGAAGCTATGGTATCATTAGAGCCTGCGGGCGGCCGTGAAAGAGCGGCCGCAGGCCGCAGGCGGGTTCGACCGGCGGCAAGGAGCCGGTGCCGGCACAGCCGGCGGCACGGAGCAGACGGAGAGGTACCCAAGTGGTCCAAGGGGACGGTTTGCTAAATCGTTAGTGCGGCGTTATTGCCGCAGCGAGGGTTCGAATCCCTCCCTCTCCGCCAGACTGCGACTGCCCGCCCCCGGGGCGGGCGGGCATTATCGTGGGCCCGTAGCTCAGTTGGGAGAGCGCGTGAATGGCATTCACGAGGTCAGGGGTTCGATTCCCCTCGGGTCCACCAGTGAGGCCGAGTTCCCCTGCTGTCCCTCGGGGCAGCAGGGGACGGCTCTCAAAGGCGAGGATAGCTCAGTTGGTCAGAGCACACGCCTGATAAGCGTGAGGTCGGTGGTTCGAGTCCACTTCCTCGCACCAGTTTCCCCAAACCGCGGGGTGGAGCAGCCAGGTAGCTCGTCGGGCTCATGACCCGAAGGTCGAGGGTTCAAATCCCTCCCCCGCAACCAGATGCGCCCGTGGTGTAGCGGATAACACGTCAGCCTCCGGAGCTGAAGATCAGAGGTTCGAGTCCTCTCGGGCGCACCAGGTGAGCCGGCACTTCCGGTGCCGGCCCAAACAGGCCAGTGGCGCAATGGGTAGCGCAGCGGTCTCCAAAACCGCCGGTTGGGGGTTCGAGTCCCTCCTGGCCTGCCACGGGTAGACGGTGGGATGGCGAAGTGGTAACGCGGCGGTCTGCAAAACCGTTATGCGCGGGTTCGAATCCCGCTCCCACCTCCAGGCAAAACAGCGGGGACCGGTGCAGGCACCGGTCCTCTTTCTACATTAATTATTGCCTCATCCCTTCTCGTCCTTGGCCGCGGTCAGCGGCATCCACTGCCTGAAGGTTCCGGCGAAGGAGGCCTGGTGCAATGGCGGCAGCGGCGGACCACCAGTCGGTCCAGCTTGGGCAGGTGCGGGCGGTCATCTGGGACCTGGACGGTACCCTCTACGAGGATACCCATCACTTCGACTACTACGCGGACCGACTGGCGGAGGCCTTGCCGCCGGAGCGGCGGCAGGCCTTTCACGAGGCGTACCGGCTCGCCCGGGACGGCGGCCACGCCCTGCGGGTGGGCACCCTCTACGACACCGTCCGGGACCGGATCCTGACCGTCCGGGGCGGAGCGGTGGTGGAGGTCCGGACCTGGGCCGGGGAGGTGCTGGCCCCGGAGGTGTGGCGGGAGGACTACCCGGCGCCGGTGGCGGTGGACCACCAGCGGCTCTACAACGTCGGGGACGTCTGGTGGCTCTGCGCCGCCTGTGCGGCCCACTTCGGCCTCTCCCGGGAAGAGACCCTGGCGGCATTCCTGGCCACCCGGGAGTACATGACCCGGCCGGAGTTCCGGCTGAGCCCCGTGCCGGGCCTCGCGGAAACCCTGGCGGCCCTGCGCCGGGCCGGCGTGGTGCAGGTGCTCGCCACCAACAGCCCCCGC
>QGUP01000564.1 GCA_003242505.1 Bacillota bacterium | reverse complement strand
GCAGGTGCCAGGGCGCCACGGTGCCGACGATGTACCGGGGCTGATCCGCCGCCACCGCCGCCAACACCCCGGCGGAGATCTCCGCGTTGGTCAGCCACCGGGAGCGCCCGCCCTCCCGCACAAACCCCAGGATGACCTCACGGTAGCGGATATTCGGCAGCGCGGCAAAGGCCGCCTGCCGGCCCGGGTCCGGCCGGGAGGGGTCAGCGGTGGCGCTGCCCAGGACGTGGAAGTACCGGCCGGGGCGGTCCGGAGTGCCCACCAGCCGGGCCACCGCCAGGGGCGCCGCCGGGGCGGTGCTGTGGATCCAGACCACCGCCAGCTCAAAGGGGCCGTGCCGGTCCCGGGCCTCGGCCAGCCGGGCGGTCAGGGCGCCCGTCTCCCGGTAGTCCACGGCGATGGGGTGGATGGCCCCGGGCAGCCCGGCCGCGGCCTGGACCAGGGCCTCCAGCCGGGCCGGCCGCCGGGCCACCACCGATACCACATAGCCCTGGCGGGCAAGCCCCAGGGTGGCCTCCCGGAGCATGCCGGTGCCTCCCACCACCAGGGCATGGGGAGGTTTCCCAGTCCTCCCAATCGGCCCCATGCCCGCGAGAGGTGCCATGAGATCAACCCCCTGTGGCGTCATGCCCTGCCGGGCAACCCCTTCTGTCTCTACACCGAGTCCACAAACTCCTTGGCTTCCTTCAAGGTGAGGCCGCGGGCCTCACGCAGACGGCGAACCGCCTCCACGGTCTTCCCCCGGGCCACCAGCTCCCGGACCTCGGCTTCCAGCGGGTCCTCGGGCAGCCCCAGCCTCTCCGCCACCTGGCGGAGGAGTTCCTGGGTGCGCCTCACCCGCCGTTCCACCGCCTGAACCTGCTGCTGTAGGGTGTGGATCGGCACCCAGAGAGCCGCCGCCCAACCAACAGCCACAATCAGCCACTCCGTGAGCTTCACGGGCATGACACCTCCCAGCCATCGCATCATCACGGTATCAGCATGAAGGTGTCAGCGTGGCGGAGGCGGACGGTCCATGCCCGCCTGTTCTGCGCGCATCCTGTCAGGGACGTTGCTCCTGGAGCACAGGTAGAAGGCGTGCCGCTGCGTGGGCCCACACCCTGGTCACATCGCCTGGGAGTTGGCCGCCGGCTCCACCAGCCGCCCGTCGACCAGGGTATACACCCGGTCGGCGAACTCCGGGATGGCCGGGTCGTGGCTGGTCATGACGATGGTGATCTGCTGCTCCCGGGCCACCTGCCGCAGCAGCTGCAGGATCCGGGCGCCGGTGGCGCTGTCCAGCTGTCCGGTGGGCTCGTCGGCGAGGATCAGGTCCGGCTCTGCCGCCAGGGCCCGGGCGATGGCCACCCGCTGCTGCTCGCCGCCGGAGAGCTCAAAGGGCCGGTGGCGGCGGCGGGCGTCCAGCCCCACGTACGCCAGCCAGCGCCGGGCTCGCTCCCGGCGCTCCCGGGCCGGCACCCCGGCAAACCGCAGGGGGAGTTCCACGTTCTCCTCCGCGGAGAGCAGGGGATGGAGGGCGAAGGCCTGGAAGACAAAGCCGATGTGGCGCCGGCGGATCCGGGTCAGTTCCGCCTCGGGCAGCCGGCTCAGCTCCAGGTTCCCGAGGAAGATCCGGCCGCTGGTGGGCCGGTCGAGCCCGCCGAGGAGGTTGAGGAGCGTGGTCTTGCCGCTGCCGGACCGGCCCTGGAGGGCCACCACCTCCCCCCGCCAGACCGCGAGGCTCACCCCCCGGAGGGCCTCACCCGGGTCGGGCCGCTGCC
>QGUP01000126.1 GCA_003242505.1 Bacillota bacterium | reverse complement strand
GGGGCCCTGCAGCCTATCGCGGACCTCGGGGAGATCTCCCGGCGGGCCGGCGTGCTGCTCCTTGTTGACGCTGCGCAGACCGCGGGCGTCTGCCCCATCCACATGGAGGCGATGGGGATCCACCTGCTGGCGGCCCCGGGGCACAAGGGGCTCCTCGGCCCCCAGGGCACCGGGGTGCTGCTGGTGGACCCGGCGGTGGAGCTCCGGCCCATCCGGGAAGGGGGCACTGGTGCCCACTCCCGGAGCCTGGAGCAGCCGGCGGTCTTCCCCGAGGGGTTTGAAAGCGGCACCCTCAACGTCCCCGGGATCGCGGGGCTGGCTGCCGGAGTGGCGTTCCTCGCCGCCGAGTCCGTGGCGGCGGTCCGCCGCCGGGAGCTGGAGCTTTCCACTGCCCTCCTGGAGGGACTCCGGGCCATCCCGGGGGTGACCGTCTACGGCCCGGAGCGGCCGGAGGACCGCATCGGCGTGGTGGCCTTCAACCTCGAGGGGATGGACCCCGGGGAGGTGGAGGCCCGCCTTGACGAGGAGTTCGGCGTCGTCGGCCGGGCGGGGCTCCACTGCAACCCCGGCGCCCACGCCGCCCTGGGCACCCTGGACCGGGGCGGCGCCATGCGCCTGAGTCCCGGCTACTTCACCACCATGGCGGAGATCGAGGCGGCGGTAAAGGGGGTTGAACGCATTGCCCAGGGCTGAGCAGTACGTACCCGCCGGGGCGGGGGTCGCGACCGGAGCCGCGGCCCGGCGGATCCCGGTCTTCGACAAGTACATGCTGCCCAAGGTCGCCTTCACCCTGGTGAGCACCGCCTCCCTGGCCGGGGCGGTGCTGACGGGGCTGCGCCACGGGTGGGTCGACTGGCACCTCCTCGCCCTCCGGTGGCTGGCCTACTGGTTCCTGGCGATGCTCCTGGGGTCGGAGGTCTGGAAGATCTTCTACCTGCGCCCCTCGGTGGCGCTGCGGCCGGTGCCCGAGGCGGTGGCCTACGGCGAGGCGATGATCCGCCTCCACCGGCGGTGGCAGCAGGTGCTGGTGCCCCTGGCCGTCGCCGCGGCCGGCGGCACCCTGGCCATCTACAGCCGGAGCGCCCCCAAGGCGCTTCCCTGGGCCCTCCTAGCCGGCGGCGCCCTGGTGACCGCCCTTGTGGGCATCGCCCTGGGCTGGCTACGGCCGGTGGAGGCCCGGCGGCAGGAGCCCGCCTCCTGGACGGCCCTTCTGGGGCTGGCAGCCGGGGTGGCCGCCATGGGCGCTCTGGACGTCTCCCTCCAGCAGGCCGCCCTCGATCTTCCCCGGTGGCTCCTGATCGGGAACCGGATCCTCCACCTGTGGGCCTTCTCCGCCTGGTTGGGCGGGGCCCTGTGGAACATCTTCATCGCCGTGCCCGCGGGGCGGGTGCGGGAGAACATGGACACCGTCATCCTGGCCAACTTCCAGCTCGAGCGGTTCCGGGTGGTGGTGCGGGCCGTCTTCCCGACCATCGTCCTCACCGGGCTTCTCCAGGCCTGGGCGATGTTCGGCTGGAGCCTGGAGCCGTACCTGAGCACCACCTGGGGGTGGCTGGTCCTGGCCAAGCTGGGCATGATTCTCTCCCTGGTGGGCATCTTCATCACCTGCCCCATGTGGGGGGCCTGCTCCCCCATCCGGGGCGTCTGCAACCTGGAGGACCTGTTCGCACCTGAAGAGGAGGAGGCGTAGACCATGGAGCCCCGCATCCTGCGCTGCCTGGACCCCAAGCCCGCCGATTCCCTGCCGATCCTGCGGGAAGAGCTGTACCGGGCCGAGGCCCACGACTTCAACCTGGTCCGGGTCGACCCGGAGGTGGAAAAGCCCCCGCACCCCTACACCGCCGGCGACAGCTTCATGCTGGTGCTGGCCGGCCGGCTGCAACTCATGGTGGACGGCCAGAGCTACGACCTCGGCCCGGGGGATCTGGCCTTCATCCCGAAGGGCGCGGTCCGGGGCTTTCGCACCGGGCCGGAGGGGGCGACCTTCTTCGCCGGCCATCTCCGGGGCTGACGGGCCGTGTCCCGGGTCTACCTTCTGTTCCGGAGCACCCATGAGACCCTGAAGGCCGAGGCGGTGGTGCAGGCCGCGGGGCTCCCCTGCCGGGTGGTGCAGAAGCCGGCAGCCATCCGGATGGACTGCGGCCTCGCCCTGCGGCTCGGGACCTCCGCCCGGGAGGAAGCCGTCGCCGCCCTGCGCCGGGCCGGGATCGAGCCCCGGGGCGTCTTTGAGCTTTGAGTTGTGAGACGGGGGTATGACCGGGGGCGCCCCAAGGCGCCCCACACGGCGGCAGCCGGGGCCTGAAGCCCCGGCTGCTGCCGTCTCACACCGTCACCGCCCGGGAGGGCGGCGCCGCCTCCCGGAAGACCCGGAGGTTCCGGGGTCGGACAAAGACCAGCTCCCCTTCCCGGATCGCCAGCTCCCGGAAGGAGTCCTTGCTCAGCTCCGCCTCCACCGGCTCGCCGGTGTCCCGGCGCCACAGTTCCAGCCGGACCGAGGGGCCCACCACGTGGATGTTCCGGACGATGGCCGGCAGCCCCGTCCCCTCCGGGGGCTGGCGCTCCACCACCAGGTCGTGGGGCCGGGCGTAGCCGGTGCCCGGGGCGTCCTGGGCGTCGGCGTGCTCGGGGGCCGCCAGCTCCAGGGGCCCGACCCGCAGCACCCCCCGGTCGAGCCGGCCGTGGAAGAGGTTGACGCTCCCGAGAAAGTGGTAGACAAAGGGGCTCACCGGCCGGTCGTAGACCTCCTCGGGGGTGCCGACCTGCTCGATCCGCCCCTCGTTCATCACCACCACCAGGTCCGCCACCTCCAGGGCTTCCTCCTGGTCGTGGGTGACGACCACGGTGGTGATCTCCAGTTCGTCATGTAACCGCCGGAGCCACCGGCGCAGCTCCTGCCGGACCTTGGCGTCCAGGGCGCCGAAGGGTTCGTCCAGAAGCAGCACCCGGGGCTCGATGGCCAGGGCCCGGGCCAGGGCGACCCGCTGCCGCTGGCCGCCGGAGAGCTGGGCGGGGTACCGGCCTCCCAGGCCCTCGAGCTGCACGAGCTTCAGGAGCTCCCCCACCCGCCGGCGGATCTCCGCCTCCGGGGGGCGCTCGGACCGGGGCCGGACCCGGAGCCCGAAGGCCACGTTCTCGAAGACCGTCATGTGCCGGAAGAGGGCGTAATGCTGGAAGACAAAGCCCACCCGCCGGTCCTGGACCCGCTGGTCCGTCGCGTTCTTCCCGGCGAAGAGCACCTCGCCGCGGTCGGGGGCCTCCAGGCCGGCGATGATCCGCAGGAGAGTGGTCTTCCCTGAGCCCGAGGGGCCCAGGAAGGCCACCAGGGCGCCGCTCGGGATGGCGAGGCTGACGCCCCGGAGGGCCGTGAAGGAGCCGAACCGCTTCACCACATCCCGGACTTCGATGCTCATCTTACCTCTCTCCGCTGAGGTCGTGGTGTTGGGCCCGCCATTCAACCAGGGCCTTGGCCACCAGGGTGACCAGGGCCAGGACCGTCAGCAGGGAAGCGACCGCAAAGGCGCTGGTGAAGTTGTACTCGTTGTAGAGGATCTCCACGTGCAGGGGCAGGGTGTTGGTCGCTCCCCGGATGTGTCCGGAGACCACGGAGACCGCGCCGAACTCCCCCATGGCCCGGGCGTTGCAGAGGATGACGCCGTAGAGGAGCCCCCACCGGACGTTGGGCAGGGTCACCCGGAAGAAGGTCTGCCAGCCGCTGGCCCCGAGGGAGGCGGCGGCCTCTTCTTCTTCCGACCCCTGGGACTCCATGAGGGGGATCAGCTCTCGGGCGACGAAGGGCAGGGTGACGAAGAGGGTGGCGAGGACGATCCCCGGCACCGCGAAGATCACCTTTACCCCCCGGCTGAGAAGCCACGGCCCCAGGAGCCCGTGGGAGCCGAAGAGGAGGACGAAGATCAGCCCCGAGATCACCGGGGAGACTGCAAAGGGCAGGTCGATGAGGGTGATGAGGAGGCTCTTGCCCCGGAAGTCGAACCGGGCGATGGCCCACGCGGCCGCAAGGCCGAAGAGGGCGTTCAGGGGCACGACGATGGCGGCGACCTTCAGGGTGAGGCCGATGGCGTGGAGAGCCTCGGGATCCCGGATCGCCCCCCAGTAGGCCGCAAGCCCCTTGCTGAGCGCCGTGGCGAAGACCACCGCCACCGGGACCACCAGAAAGAGCCCGAGGAAGAGGAGGGCCCCGGCGATGAGGGCCCACCGGACGAGGGGCGGCTCGCCCAGGGGGCTCGGGCGGACCGGGGCTGCCGGAGGGCGGAGGGGGCTCGGTTGTGCCGGCATCTTTTCACCCTCCCTGTGGGGGTCTCCGCCTCACCCCTCCCGTTGCCGGCGGCTGGTGTGCCCCTGCAGGAGGTTGATGGCCAGGAGGAGAGCAAAGGACGCGGTGAGCATCACCACCGCCAGGGCGGTGGCCCCGGGGTAGTCGAACTGCTCGAGCTTCGCCATGATCAGGAGCGGCAAAATCTCCGTCTTCATGGGCATGTTGCCGGAGATGAAGACCACGGAGCCGTACTCCCCCAGGGCCCGGGCAAAGGCCAGGGTGAACCCCGTCAGCACCGCGGGGAGCAGGGTGGGGAGGGTCACCCGGACAAAGGTCTGCCACCGGGAGGCCCCCAGGGTGGCCGCGGCTTCCTCCACCTCCGGCGGCAGGTCCTGGAGCACGGGCTGGACGGTGCGGACCACGAAGGGGAGGCCGGTGAAGGTGAGGGCGATGGTCACCCCGAGGGGGGTGAAGGCCGCCTCGATGCCCAGGGGCGCCAGGTACCGGCCGATCCATCCGCCCGGGGCATAGGCGGTGGTGAGGGCGAGGCCCCCCACCGCGGTCGGCAGGGCGAAGGGCAGGTCCACGATGCCGTCCAGGATCCCCCGGCCCGGGAACCGGTACCGGACCAGGACCCAGGCGACCAGCAGGCCGCAGGCCCCGTTGATGAGGGCCGCCACCAGCGCGGCGCCGAAGCTGAGCCGGCAGGCCGCCAGCACCCGGGGGGCGGTGACCGTCGCCCAGAACTCCGCCCAGGTGAGGGTGGCGGTCTTGAGGAAGAGGGCCGAGAGGGGGACCAGGACCAGAAGGCTCAGGTAGAGAAGGGTAAGCCCCATCGTCAGGCCAAAGCCGGGGAGGACGCTGCGCTTGGGGGTGGCCATCGTCCCGACCGCTCCTGTTTCCTAGCGGGCCTGGTAGATCTGGTCGAAGGTCCCGCCGTCGTCAAAATGGGTCTGCTGGGCCTTTTGCCAGCCGCCGAAGACCTCGTCCACGGTGAACAGGGCGAGGTCGGGGAACCGGTCGGCATACCGGGCGGCCACCGCGGCCAGCCGGGGGCGGTAGAAGTTCCGGGCGGCGATCTCCTGGCCTTCCTCGGAGTAGAGGTACTCCAGGTACGCCTGGGCGACGGCCCGGGTCCCCCGGCGCTCCGCCACCCGGTCGACGACGGCCACCGGGGGCTCGGCGAGGATGCTGACCGAAGGGACCACGATCTCCACCCGGTCCGGGCCGAGCTCCTGGAGGGCCAGGAAGGCCTCGTTCTCCCAGGCGATCAGCACGTCGCCGATCTGCCGCTCGACGAAGGTGGTGGTGGCCCCCCGGGCGCCGGAGTCGAGGACCGGCACGTTCCGGTAGAGCCGGGCGACGAACTCCTTCGCCCGGGCCTCGTCGCCCCCGTACTTCCGGAGGGCGTAGCCCCAGGCCGCCAGGTAGTTCCACCGGGCCCCGCCGGAGGTCTTGGGGTTTGGGGTGATGACCGAGATGCCAGGCCTGACGAGATCGTCCCAGTCCCGGATGCCCTTCGGGTTGCCCTTGCGGACGAGGAAGACCACCGTCGATGTGTACGGGGAGCTGTTCTCCGGCAGCCGCCCCTGCCAGTCCGCGGGGATGAGGCCGGCCGCCGCGATGGCGTCGATGTCGTAGGCCAGGGCCAGGGTGACCACATCGGCCTCCAGCCCGTCGATGACCGCCCGGGCCTGCTTGCCCGATCCGCCGTGGGACTGCCGGATCACGACCCGGCTTCCGGTCTGGGCCTCGTAGTACCGGGCAAAGGCGGCGTTGAATTCCTCGTAAAGCTCCCGGGTGGGGTCGTAGGAGACGTTCAGCAGCTCCACCACCGGCCCCGGGCCCGCTGCCGGACCGGCCCCGGCGGGGGAGGGGGCGCTGCCGGGGTCACTAACCGGGCCGGCGGCGCCGCAGCCGGACAGGCCAGCGAGGCCCGCCAGGACCGCTGCCATCACCCCTGGACCGACCCTCACCCCCGGACCGATCCACCACCTGCGCCGCATGTTCTCCTCCTTTCGGATCCTGC
>QGUP01000125.1 GCA_003242505.1 Bacillota bacterium | reverse complement strand
CCCCCCCCCTCGTCGAGTCCCTTTATCATCTTATGGGAACGGGGCGGAAGGGGCCCACGCCTGAGGACGCGGACAGGCCGCCGGGAAGACGCGCCGAGAGGCGGGGGCCCTGGTGCCCCCGCCTCTCGGGCATGGGGAGATTGTGAACGAATTCACATGTCGCCTGGTATCCGGATGGCGGGTGGGAACTCGCACCCTGGGCAGGTCTACCGGCGACGGGATCCCTTGCGCTGGCCGCCTCACCCGGAGACCCTGTTGCCGCCGGCCGTCTCGCCGAGGTCAGCGGGCACTGCCCAGCTCCGACATCCGGATGGCCCGGGTGTGCTGGGTATGGGCCCAGTGGGTGTCGTTGCGCCGGAAGAACCCGATAAACGCGATGGGGATCCAGGTGAGGCCAAAGAGGAGGTAGGAGAGGTAGTAGAGGTAGCTTCGCAGGGGCGCCCGGTCGGCAATCAGCCCCAGCATCGGGTAGCAGTAGACCCCCATGGCCAGAGCGGCGCCCAGGTCCGGAGGGATCCGGTGGATGAGGGAGGTGTAGAGTTCGCCGCCCATGGCGGCGTTGGCAATGGCCACCACGCCGACGCCGGCGCCGAGGACGATCAGGAACGGCTGGAGCAGGTAGATGGCGGTGTCGGCATAGCGCCAGCAGCCGGTGCGCAGGAACCGCTCCAGGAGGGGACCGACATACCGGAGCGCCACGTTCCAGTGGCCGGCCAGCCACCGGGTCCGCTGCCGGAAGGTCTGGGTGAGGGTGAGGGGCTTTTCGTCGTAGACCCGGGCGTCGTGGGCCCATTCGACCCGCAGGCCGTGGAGGACCAGCTTGGCGGTGTACTCCAGGTCCTCGGTGAGGGTGGCGGTCCCCCACCCGAGCCGCTTCAAGGTTTGCACGTCCAGACACATCCCGGTGCCACCCAGGGCCGCGGAGAGGCCCAGGTGATGCCGGGCCAGTTGCCAGACCCGGTTGGTGCTCCAGTAGGCCACGGAGTAGCAGGCGCTGATCCAGCTGTCCCAGGGGTTCTTGGCATCCAGGTAGGCCTGAACCGCTTTGGCCCCTGCCGCCAGGTGGTTGTTCATCACCCGGAGGATGTTCGGAGAGACGAGGTTGTCCGCGTCAAAGACGACGACCGCATCATAGGGGCAGGGCTCTTTCAGCACCTGGGCAAAGCCCCACTCCAGGGCAAATCCCTTTCCCCGGCGCAGGGGATCCCGGCGCTCCAGGACCCTCACCCCCTGGGCCTCGTACCGCCGGGCGATGGCCACGGTGCGGTCGGTGCAGTTGTCGCACAGGATGTAAATGTCAAACATCTCTCGGGGATAGTCGATCTGGAGCAGGCTCTCGATGTGCGGGGCTATCACCGCTTCCTCGTTGTGCGCCGCGGTGATGAGGGCAAAGCGCCGGGAGGGTGCGGCTTCTGGCGGACCGGGGCGACGTTTGAGCCCCAGGAGGCCCACACCGATGGTGTAGACGGTGTAGGCCAGCAAGAACCCCTCCAACGTGGTCATGATTAGGTCCAGTATTCGCATGGCTCTTGCTGTGCTCCTCTCCACGTGCGCAGACCCCCGGGGCCCTTTCCGCCTGGCCGGGGGACAGGTGGAAAAGAAGCCGCTGGTCCACACGACTGACCCATTCGGCCGCTGGACGGGGGGCGCACTCCTGCACAATTCTACGGAGGGCACCGGAACTTCTCAAAGGGACAGGCCGGCATCCTGGAGCCGATGGCGACCCCTTCTGCCGAGGGGCCGCGGCTGGAGCCTCGGGGCTCATCCATATCCGCCCGCTCTCCCTGCCGCGGCCCTGCGCAGGCCCGCGGCGAAGGCTGCCGGCTGCCCACTCTCCTTTGGCGACACCCTCCCGCGGCGTGGAAGGGGGCGAAGGGCCGATGTCCAGCCCCGGCGGCAGGGGCGTACCCTGAAGGCATACGCCCCCGCCGCCGGAAGGGTAGCCCCCGGCGGCGGGGTGGCCGCCCCTATGGCACCACCTGGAGCCGGGCGAAGAGGATCTCCCGCTCGGACTTGTCCCCGTCCTCCAGGGAGACCTCCTTGCGGATCCGGTAGAGCCCGGGCTGGAGGTCGTCGGGCAGCCGCACCCGCTCTGGCCCGGGACCGACCAGCGCAACCAGCTGGATAACGGGAGGGCCCAGCCGCAGGGGATGGACGCCTGGCGTCTCCCCGGGGCTGAGGGGGGTGAGGAGCGCGTACTCCGGGACCCAGTCCTTGCCGTTCCAGCGCTCCAGGTACGAGTCGACGCCCCGCACGATGGTAGAGGAACCGGCGCCCTCGATGGTGAGTTCCAGTTCCTCCCCCGCCTGGGCCGTGGTCTTGCTGAGGATGAGGGAGACCCCCCGGGGGGAGACCGGGTCGGGCGGGGGCTCCGGGGTGGTGCGGCCGGCGGTGAACCCGATCCCCGCCACCCCCAGGAGCAGCGCCAGCAGGGCTCCCGGCAGCCACATTCTGGAGAGGGGCATCTTCCGGAACCCTCCTCTCATGGCGGCTATCCGGTTAGACGAAATAGGACAGGCCGTGGTGACACTGGGAAGACGGCTGGGAGCCGGGGCTGCCACGGACCGGCGGGAGCTGTCGGGGGGCCCGGGAGCCGCCCCGGGGAGGACTTCCGGCCGGGTGAGGCCCCGGTTCCGCGGGCATCCTGAGGCGTGAGGACGGCTCCCGGGAGGGATCGCCGTGGCCCCTGGGGAACCGGTGGTGGTCCGGGTCGGCAGCCGGGAGCTCCCGGTCACCAACCTGGAGAAGGTCTACTGGCCCGAGGACGGGATCACAAAGGGGGAACTGATCGGCTACTACACCCGGATCGCCCCGGTGCTGCTGCCCTACCTCAAGGACCGGCCCCTGGTGCTCACCCGGTACCCCGAGGGCATCCACGGGCCGTGGTTTTACGCCAAGAACGCGCCGGAGGGCCGGCCCGGGTGGCTGCGGACCTACACCTACGTCCACCCGGCGGCCGGCCCGACGGAGTACCTCCTCGCGGACGAACCCGCGGCCCTGACCTACATCGCAAACCTCGGGGCCATCGAGATCCACCCGTGGACCGGGCGGATCCAGGCCCCGGAACGCCCGGACTTTGCCATCGTCGACCTGGACCCGGCCGAGGGGGCCACCTGGGAGGATACCCGGGAGGTGGCCCTCCTGGTTCGCCAAGTCCTGGACGCGGTGGGCACCCAGGGCTTTCCCAAGTGGTCCGGCGCGACGGGGATTCACATCTACTGTCCCTGCGCGCCGGACCACACCTACCAGGACACCGCGGCATTCTGCCTGGCAATCGGCCGCCTCCTCGCCCGGGTCCACCCCCGGCGGGTGACCCTGGAGCGGCAGGTGCGGAAGCGCCGGGGGAAGGTCTACGTCGACTACCTGCAGAACCGGCTGGGGCAGACCATCACCGCGGTCTACGGGGTCCGGCCCCGGCCGGGGGCGCCGGTCTCGGTGCCGGTCACCTGGGAGGAGATCGCCCGGGGGACGGTCCCCTTCGTCACCCTCCGGACCATCTGGGACCGGCTGGCGCAGGTGGGGGACCTCTTCGCCCCGGTGCTGGAGCTTCGCCAGGACCTGCGCCGGGCCACCCGGCAGCTGGAGGGCGTGTAACCCGGCAGCCGGACGGGCGTCGGGGCCCGCCGCCGGGCCGCTCCGGTCCAACGGGCAAGGCAAGGGGCCACTCCGGCCAAGGGCGGTAGCAAAGGCGCAGCGCCCGCCCCTCAAAGAGGGCGGGCGCGGTCGGAGGGTTTCCGGCCAGGTGGGTTTCGGGCCCCGGGCGGCCGGAGGCAGCAGGGCCGCCGGCATCCGGAAAGGGAGGCGTCAGCGGCCTGGGCCCCCCTGCCCCCCGCCCGGCGGTGAGGTGCCTGACCCCCCGGGGGCTGGGGAAGTTGCTGGTCCCCCTGGTGCCGGAGAAGTTCCTGGCACCCCAGGGGTCGGGGAAGTCCCTGGCCGCCCGGGCGGCGAGGAGGTTCCCGGCACTCCGGGCGCCGGTGCGGCTCCCGGCGCCCCGGGGCTGAGGAGTTCCCCGAGGGGCACGACCCGGAGTTGCCGCCGGGCGAGTTCCTGCAGGGCCTGGTCCAGGGCCTGGCGGGTAGCCGGGGTGGGGTGGAGGAGGATGATATCCCCGTCCCGGGCCCCCGCCAGGATCCGGGCGACGGTCTCCGGCGTGGCGCCCTCCATCCAGTCCCGGGTGTCCCGGCTCCAGAGGACGGTGGTATAGCCCAGACTCCGGGCGAGGCGCACCATCTCCCCCTGGGGGTCCAGTTCACCCCGGTGGGGCTGGTAGAAGGTGGGAGCCCGGCCCAGGACCCCGGTCAGAACCCGGTGGGCCCGCTCGATGTCGGCCCGCAGCTGCCCCTTCCGGTGGAGTTCCAGGGGCGACTGCCGGTCGTCGTAGCCGTGGCTGCCGATCTCGTGGCCGTCCTGGGCGATGCGCCGCAGGAGGTCCTGCCGGCTCTCGGCCCAGCGGCCGGTGACCAGGAAGGTGGTGCGGACCCGGTGCCGGGCCAGAGTGGCCAGGATCTCGGGCAGGTGCTGGTCCCCCCAGGCCACGTTGAAGAGCAGGGTCACCTGCTGCCGCCCCGGGGTCCCGGCCCGGACCGCCTGAACGGGGCCCCCGTCCGGGGGAGCCGCCGGCGTCGCCGTCGTGGCCGCGCCGGCCGGAACCCAGGCCGGATGGACCGCGGTCCCCTGGGGCGCGGTCATGACCCGGAGCAGGGTCGCTTCCACGTCCAGCACCACCGGCCCGGCCCCGTGCTCCGGCACGGACAGGGGGAGCCGGCCGATCTCCTCCACAACCTCCCGGGCTTCCTCCGCCGTCAAGCCACCCAGGTCCCACCCGAGGAGGCTCACCCCGGCCTCGACCCGTTCCGCTCCTCGCCGGAAGGGCAACCGCTGGGCCAGGGGCACCGCCGCCGCCACCAGGGCGGCCAGGGCCACCGCCGCCAGGGACCAGCGGTTCACCCGGATCACCCGGAAGCTCACCCGGGCCTCCCGTTCCATCCTCTCACCCCACCGCTCCATCCCCGTCGGTCTTACGTGTACGTGACCGGCCCCGACGATAGACCGGCCCCCACGACGGACCGGCCACCGTGATGAACCCGCCCGAAGGGATGCGCCGGCAGCAGAACTTCTCCGGCGATTGGCGCCGGCAGCAGGAAGGCGCCCGGTGGAAGTCGAATGGTCTCGGCGGAGCGAGGGGGGTCCCTATGAAACTGGTGATTGCCGTGGTTCGGGACGAGTGCGCCGCCGCCGTGCAGGAGAACCTGACCCGGGCCGGCTTCGGGGTGACCAAACTGGCCAGCACCGGCGGCTTCCTCAAGGCCGGGAACAGCACCCTGCTCGTCGGGGTGGAGGCGGAGAAGGTGGACGCGGTGCTGGAGATCATCCGCCGCTCCTGTCCGCCGCCGGAGAAGGTACAGGGGGACCTCCCCGCCGGGGGAGCCGCCCCGGGGCGCCGGCGGGCCGAGGTGGTGGTCGGCGGGGCCACGGTCTTTGTCCTCGGGGTCGACCAGTGGCTCAAGGTCTAGGGCGCAGGGCCTGCCCATAGGAATACCGCAAGCCGGCGCGGCTTGCGGTTTCTTCATTTCTTATGAAGCGAGCCGGGGAGATCACCGGGCGCTGCGGGGGAGTGGGAGCTTGAACGGCGTCTGGCTGGCGCTGATCCTGATGGGCTTTGTCGTCGCGGGGGCTCGGGGCGACGTGGGGGTCGTGACCCACGCGGCCACCGCCGCGGCGGAGGGGGCCATCGAGACCGCCCTCCACCTCGCCGGGGTGATGGCCCTGTGGCTGGGGCTGGCCCGGGTGGCCGAGGAGGCGGGACTGATGGAGGGGCTGGCCCGGCTCCTGGGGCCCCTCACCCGCCGGCTCTTTCCCAGCGTACCTCGGAATCACCCGGCCCTGGGCTCCATGGCGATGAACCTGAGTGCCAACCTCCTGGGCCTCGGGAATGCCGCCACTCCCCTGGGGCTGAAGGCCATGCAGGACCTGCAGAGCCTCAACCGGGGCGATCCCCAGACCGCCACGCCGGCGATGATCACCTTCCTGGTCCTCAACACCTCCTCCGTCACCCTGATTCCCGGGACCCTCATCGCCCTCCGGGCCGCCCACGGGAGCGCCAACCCCGCGGCCATCGTCGTGCCGACCCTGGTGGCCACCTTTCTCTCTGCCGCCGCCGGACTGACCACCGATGCCCTCTGCCGGCGGCTCTGGGGCCGGGAGTGAGCGCAGGCGGGCCGCACCCGTTGGGGGGCGGCCGGCGCCGGTGGGCCGCCCGGGACGGTGGCGCGGGGGAGAACCGCCGGCGGGGCCGCCCGGCCG
>QGUP01000563.1 GCA_003242505.1 Bacillota bacterium | reverse complement strand
CGGCCATGGCCGCCAGCTTCGGGTCTGCCCCCGCCGCCGGACCCCGGAGCCCCAGTTCCCAGCCCCCCGGGCCGGGGCCGATGGTCACCGTCAGCTCCGGAGCCGGCCGCCGGGACTCGGCCGCCGCGGCCCGCTCCACGAGCCCCACCACCAGGGGGACCAGCGCCGGGGCCAGGGGGCCCGGCAGGGGGTTGGCCAGGTGCCACCGGATGGCCACCCCCAGGTCGAGGGCGGCCCAGTGGGCCCGGATGAGGGCCAGGGCCAGCTCCGGCGGCTCAAGGCGGCTCAGCGCCCCCTCGGCCTGAAGCTCGGCCACCGCCCGGTCCAGGTACCGGGCGGCCTGGGCCGGGTCGCCGAGCTGAAGCCACCCGGAGAGCACCTGCAGGTGGTTGAGAAACCGGTGGCGCTGCTCCCGCAGCGCCGCCAGGGCCGTGGCCGCCGGTTCCACCCGGACCCCTCCTCCAAGCCAAAATGCCCCAGCACCCTGGGGTGCTGGGGCATCGACCACCCACTAGGCCTGGGCTTCGACCGGCACCACGCTGACGGTCTTCTTGCCGAACCGGTTGGTGCCGAAGACCACCACGCCGTCCACCAGGGCAAAGAGGGTGTCGTCGCCGCCGCGGCCCACATTGCGACCGGGGTGGATCTTGGTGCCCCGCTGCCGCACCAGGATGCTGCCGGCCGTCACCCGCTGGCCGGCGAAGCGCTTGACCCCCAGGTACTTGGGGTTGGAGTCCCGGCCGTTCTTGGTGGAACCCACGCCCTTCTTCTGGGCGAAGAACTGGAGCTTCACGGCTCTGCCCCCCCTTCGGTGACGCGGATGTGCTTCCCGTAGTCCTTCTCGATGTCCCTGAGGCCGGCCAGCATCGTCTCCAGGATCACCTGGGCCCGCTCCCAGGCCGGGGGGCTGCCTCCCTCCAGCCGGCAGCGGAGGTACCCCTCTTCCTCCCGCTCCACCACCTGGTGGGGGATCCCGGCCACCTGCCGGAGCCCGAGGAGCGCCGTGAACACCACCGCACTGACCCCGGCGCAGACGATGTCCTGCCCGTACGGACCGGCCCCCGCGTGGCCGTAGACTTCAAATTCGGTGATCTGGCCGGCGCCGTTCCGTCGGATCCGAACCCGAATCACCGCTTACGCCTCGATCTGCTCGATGGCCACCTCGGTGTACGGCTGCCGGTGGCCGTACCGCCGGCGATAGTTGACCTTGGCCTTGTACTTGAAGACCAGGATCTTCGGGTACTTGTCCTGCTTGACGATCTTCCCGGTCACCTTCGCCCCGGCGACCAGGGGGTTGCCGACGGTCAGCTGCCCATCCTTGCTCACGGCCAGCACCCGGTCGAAGACCACCGGATCGCCGGCATTGCCGGGCAGCTTCTCCACCCGGATGGTCTGGCCGGGGGCCACCCGGTACTGCTTGCCACCGGTCTCGATGATGGCGTACATTCCTTGCACCTCCCGATGTCAGACTCGCCGGGCCGGGTGCAGCCTTCGGACCCCTGGGGGACCGGAGGCTGACTTTGCAACCCTTGCCGAGCGGTTGGGCACCGGTTCCAAACCGGCGACCGCACCGGTTCACGCCGGTGACAATTTAGTTTATCACGGGCGCCAGCCGCTGTCAACGGCTGGAGGGCTCTAGTTGTGATCCGTCTGTGATATTGTCACCCTAGAACTCGTCAGTGAAAATGTCACCTATGAAGCAGGAGCGAGTGACCTTGTCACAGACGGAACTTCGCCGAGTGCTGGTGTTGCAGAAGGTCCTGGACG
>QGUP01000562.1 GCA_003242505.1 Bacillota bacterium | reverse complement strand
ATGATCCCCACGTCCGGGGCCTTGCCCGACGCGACCGCGGTGCTGCATCTTGACCTGGATCTGGCCCTTGTACTCGGCGTTGAACTGGTCCACCAGCTTCTGCATGCCCTCGCCGTCGGGACCGGTGAACCCGTTCCAGAACTCGAGCTGGATCACCTGTCCCGAAGCGGAGCCGCCCTGGCTGGACCCGGTCTGGTTACCGGTCCCCTCCTGCTTGCCGCCGCAGCCGGCGACCAGGGAGCCGGCCAGGGCGAGGGCCATCAGGGCCGAGAGGGTGCGCTTCCTCACCGCTTGTGCCACTCCTTCCTCGGTCTGGCGTTGCGTCCGACAGCGGTCGCGTGGGTACGTCACGTGGGGCTCAGAGTGTCCGGGATGCAGGCGATCGACCACCTTCCTTTGCATGGCAGGCTTTGGTTCTTTAGATTTCAAAACTAATTGGCCGCCGGCGGGCGGCGAGGTCCTCCGCCCCGGGGGCGTCGGTACCAGGTCACCCCTCCCGCCGCGGAAATCGGGTTGCTACTTGCGGTTCCACGGCAAGATATTTGCTCCCAACCCCGCAGATTCCTGCACGGGGCCCGAAGATTTTTTGACCATCTGCCCAACCCGGTAGGAAAACTTATTTAGACTGCATAAGTAATAGGGGGAAAGGGGGCAGTCGGGATGGACTTGACACCAGAACCCACCACCACCTCCAGACAGGGAGCCACCCCTGAGGGGCGGCCCCGGTTCCGCCGGTCCCGCCGGCTGGGGCTCGCCGCCGGCAGCCTGCTCCTGGTCGCCGCGGTGGCCGTGGGGGGCCTCGCCCTCCGGCCGCACCTCAGCCGCCTGGCGGACCACTGGCGGGTACAAAGGCTCAATTACATTCGGGTAGCGCCGAACGGGCGGTACTTCCAGTTCGAAGACGGCCGGCCCTTTATCGTCATCGGCCAGAACGAGGCCATCACCTGGCCCAACATGGCCGAACTCTACAACCGGAACGAGCCCGAGGTCACGGAGGCGTACCTGCGCACCCTCCAGGAGCACGGGGTCAACACCATCCGGGTGATGGCCGAGTACAGCCAGTTCGACCTCTCCTACCTCCAGGACCCCATCGGTACCTTCGTCCCCGAAACCGTCCAGTACTGGGACGATTTCTTCGCCCTCGCCGAGCGCTACGGGATCTACGTCATCTTCACCCCCTGGGACACCTTCTGGATGTTCCGGAACCTGGACCGCAGCCCCTGGTACGCCGCCAACGGCGGGCCCCTGGAGGAGCCCCGGGACTGGCTCCGGGACCCGGAGGTGATCGCCGCCCAGAAGGAGACCTGGCGGTTTATCATCGACCGCTGGGGCGACTCCCCCAACATCCTGGCCTGGGAACTGATGAACGAGGTCGAGATGTGGTGGGGAAACACCGAGGAGGAGATCCTCCAGTGGGCCGACGAGATGGCCACCTTCGTCCGGGATTACGAGCGGCAGCGCTGGGGGAAGAACCACCTGATCAGCATCTCCGTCGCCAAAAACGAGCCCACCGGGCTCCTGGCGGACCTCGTGTTCCGCCACCCGCTTATCGACTTTGCCAACACCCACCTCTACTATGAGCCGGCGGTCAACAACCCCCCGGACACCATCTCCGCCGCCCTCGCCGTCAACCACGGGGTGCGCCACGCCCTGGCGGAGACCCAGGAGAATCCCCGGCCGTACCTGGACACCGAAAGCGGCCCCATCAGCCGCTGGCCGCTTCAGCGGGACTTTGACCTGGAGTACTACCACAACATGAGCTGGGCCC
>QGUP01000561.1 GCA_003242505.1 Bacillota bacterium | reverse complement strand
ACCCTGTGCCTGCCCTGCCAGGAGGCCCGGGAGGCCCGGCCAGATGGCTCCTGCCGGCCGGTGGAGGAGGAGGTGCTGGCGCCCCCCTTCGGCCGCACCCTCCGAGACCGGAGCACCTTCGTCGGCTTCGACGGCGAGGACGCGCTGCAGGCCGCCTACGCCTACGGCAGTTCCGACACGCCCCAGGACCTGCCGGGGGCCGTCACCTACGACGACCTGGTCCGCAGCCTGGAGCAGCCGGGGGTTGTCGAGCCGGTGGAGGCCGCGGTGGACGAGACCGGCGAGCCCCTCCAGACCGACGACCCCGGCCGCTTCGCCGGGGAGTGAGCGAGGCGGAGGCGCCCTTCGCTGGAGAGGATGCCGGGCGAGCGCGCCCGCCGGCGGTCGGACGGGGTTCCGCCCGTCCGGCCGCTGCGCACCGGGCCGGCGCTCCCGGTCACCGGCTCGCCCCCGCATCGACCCGCCGGAAGGCCCCCGGGTAGTCGAGGACGAAGCCGTCCGGGTCCACCTGCAACTCGGCGGCGAACCCGGAGAGGAGCGCCTCGTACCGGTAGACGCCGCCCTCGGGAGTGCGCCGCAGGCAGGTGTAGCGCTGGGGTACCGGCCGCAGGGTGCACTCCGGGACCTCGATGTAGACCACCTGCAGCTCCTGGCTCTCCCCTTCCGCCAGGTTCAGCCGGCGGATTGGCAAGGAGTTGGTAAAGGGCGTGGCGGAGATGTCCACGTCGATGCAGCCGGCCAGGTCCTCCCGCGGGTCGCCGGCGAACTCCCGCCAGTTGCCCGGGCCGTCGGCCGCCAGGTGCAGCCGCGGCTCTCCGTCCAGGGCGATCCAGACCTCCCGGACCGCCCACCCCAGGTCGCACCGTACCCGGTAATGGAGCCGGTACGGGCCCCGGTCGGTCCACCCGATGACCCAGCCGTCGGCCAGAATGCCCTCCCGGTCTCCGGTCAGCCGGAGGTGCTCCGCACCCCGGTGGTGCCACGGGGTCCACAGCATCTCCCGACGCCATATGGGGCGTGCCGCCATGCTCGATCCCCTCCGGACGGTGACCGCCCTTCGCAACGGCGACAGCACCGGCAGGCTGGCGATGCTGTCCCGGTCGGCTTCCGGTGCCGCCCCGGCGGCAGGGCCTGGACGAGCCGGCCCCCGGCCAGGGGCGGTGGGGGTCTTTCGGTCACACAGGAGATGTTTCCGTCCCCAATTGGATGCCGGGTCCGGGGCCGGCGGTTCCGGCCGGGCAAGCCGGCTTGCCCTTCGGTCCCTTGGCTTGTTCGGCCTTCCCAAGCTATGGTAGACTCAGGGAGTGCAAGGCCGCTCTGCGGCCGCCCGGATACATGGAGGGAGCGGGAGTCTTGCTGCGGACCGTCCTCACCGGCGCCGCCGTCCTGGCCCTGGACCTTTTCACCAAGTACCTGGTCCAGTCCCGGATGGCGCCGCACCAGTCGATCCCCGTCATCCGGGGCTTTTTCCACATCACTTACGTCTTCAATCCCGGCGCCGCCTTCGGGATGCTGGCCCACTGGCGGTGGTTTTTTGTGGCCATCGCCGCGGCTGTGATTGTCGGGATTTTGGTCTACTCCCGGCGGCCGGAGGCCCGCCAGGGGCTCCTGCCCTACGCCCTGGGGATGGTCATGGGCGGGGCTGCGGGCAACATGGTGGACCGGCTCCGGTACGGCACCGTGGTGGACTTCCTGGACTTCTTCTGGGACCGGTGGCACTTTCCGGTCTTCAACGTGGCGGACACCTTCATCGTCACCGGGGTGGGGCTGGTGC
>QGUP01000001.1 GCA_003242505.1 Bacillota bacterium | reverse complement strand
CAGCGGAGGCCGCCGGTCAGGGCCGCGGCGGCGACCCCCACCGCCAGCGCCCCCGCGGGCATGGCCAGGGCCCAGGTGGCGGCATGGATGAGGTGCTGCCAGAAGCCGCCGGCCGGGGACAGGGGGCTGAAGACCGGGACCGTAGGCCGGCCGAGGGCCGCCGCCCCCTGGAGAGCCGGCACCGTGAAGAGGGCCGCCAGCACCGCGTGGAGCAGCCGGGCCACCGCATAGGGGCCCATCCGGATATCGGTCCCGGTCAGGACGCTGGCCACCTGGCCGTGGACCGAGAGGCCGGACCAGGCGATGATGGCTGAGGCCACCAGCGCCCGCTGGACCAGGGGGACCGGCGCCGCGCTGGCCGCCACGGTGCCCAGGTCGATCTCCAGGAGCCCGGCCACCGCCGCGGGGACCAGTTCCGGGCTGAGCCCCAGGATCCGGAAGACCTGCCCCAGGGGAACCGCCACCAGCGCGTCGAGCCGCATCACCGCAAGCAGCCGGACGAAGACGCTGAAGAGGACGATGAACCCGCAGATCATGAGGAGGGTCCGGACCGAGTCCGTCACCGCATCCCCCAGGAGCTGGCCCAGGGGCCGGCCATCCTCCCGCCGGGCCGCGACCAGCCGGGCCACCGCGCGGCCGAGGAGGTTCCCTTCCCGGCGCTTCTCCTTCCGCAACTCCTCCTGGTCCCCCGCCCCGTAGAAGCGGAAGGCGATCCCCACCAGGAAGGCCCCGGCGTAGTGGGCCAGGGCCAGCCGGGCCCCGAGCCAGGGCAGGCCGAACATCCCCACGGCAACGGCCCCGAAGATGAAGAGAGGGTCCGCCGTGTTGGTAAAGGCCAGGAGCCGCTCCCCCTCCACCCGGGTGCAGAGCCCCTGGCGGCGGAACTTGGCTGTGATCACCGCGTCCATCGGGTACCCCGCCGCCAGCCCCATGGAGAGAGCGAAGGCCCCCTCGCCGGGGACGTTGAAGAGGGGGCGCATGAGGGGCTCGAAGAGGACGCCCAGGAAGTGGACCACTCCGAGCCCCAGCAGAATCTCTGAGAGAATGAAAAACGGCAGCAGCGAGGGAAAGACGATGTCAAAGAAGATCTTCATCCCGTCCCGGGCCGCGGCCAGCCCTTCCTCCGGGTAGACGACCAGGCTGAGGGTGAGGGCCGTGGCCACCGCCGCCGTCAAGAGGGTGCCCAGACGCTTCATCTGCCCGCCGACCTCCCGCGCGCTGCCCTTCGCCGCCGCGGTGCATGTATACGGGCATCCGGGCCGCGGCATGCGGATGGCCCTCGGGCGGGTTGTCCGGGCGCGCCTCAGCCGGACCCAACGGGCCAGGTTCAGGGGGAGGGCCGGAGCGGTTCGCCGGTGTCCCGCCACCGCCACTCGTCCAGGATCGCCTCGACCACCGGCCCCCAGCCGTCCCCGGCCTCCAGCCGGTTCAGGTGGGTGAGAACGTAGTAGTACTGGTCGCCCCGCTGGCCGAGCTGCAGCTCCGCGGACTTCCACCGGCCCGGGTCGCCGGCGGTGCGGTCGGCGGCCCGGAAAGCCGTCCCGTCGGAATCCAGCGGCTGGGACTGCGGGTAGGCCGCCAGCCGGCCCGCCACCGCCCATTCCACCCGCTCCCGGTCCGTACCCGGCGGGAAGAAGACGACGTCAACAAAGCCGATCTCGTTCGGCGCGATGAGGCGGATCCCCACCGTCCCTTCCTCTTCGTTCTGCATCGACGCGGCCTGCCAGTCCGCCGGCACGTAGGTGGTGAAGGGGAGGATGGGCAGGTAGACCAGCCGGAAGGTCCGGGTCTCCTCGGTCCCCTCCGGGTACACCTTGACCGGTTTGGTCCAGGGCTGGGGGTTCCGGACCGCCTCGACCCGGACCAGCCGGGCGGCGTTCCAGGTCTCGGTGTCGCTCAGGTCGATGGTGTACTCGTCGATCACCACCGTGGCCTCCCCGACCCCGGCCGGCGCCAGGGCCTCCCGGGCCCACTGCACGTTCCTGAAGCAGAACCACAGGTACCGGTCATCGCCCCGGGCCCGGGGCAGCCGGGCCAGGGAGGCCTCGTCCAGCTGGTCAAAGCAGACCATGCCGCCGAGGAACTCGTCCTCCGGCGGGTGGTGGACATAGGTCCCGGAAAGGGTGACCTCCCCGGAGAACCCGATGATCCCGTCAGGGTTGTTGCGGTCTTCGTCCAGATGGACGCCTTCCATCCGGACCACCCGCATGCCGCCGACGGTATCCCCCACCCGGATGTCCGTCACCGTGAACCAGTGCCCGGGCTCGGCGAAGCGGGGCGAACCCTGGCTGCCGGGTTCCGGCTCGGCAGGCTGCGGGTCTTGCTCCCGGGGCTCCTCCCGGGGCCCCCGGTTCTGGCCATTGACCGGCCCCGGGGCCGGCGGCCGGCCGATACACCCGGCCAGGAGCCCGAGGCAGAGAGCGGACGCGAGGGCCCCGAGCCACCGCCTTCCTGTGGGCATGGGACATCCCCCTTGTTTCCACGAGGTCTGGAAATCTGACGGCGGCAGGAAACGATGGGTTCCACCCTTCGCCCCACATTCGCCTACCATTGAAGTGAAGTGCATGCCGCTTCCAGAACGAGCGCCTCAATAGCACCCGCAGCCGAAGGGATGGCTTCGCTGCCGGGGGAAGGGGGTGTGACCATGGGGTAAGGGGCCACAAGTGCGGGATGAAATGGTTCCGTTGCATCGGCATCGCGCTGGTCCTGTTGGTGGGGGCAGGGTGCAGTGCGATCCCGAAGGACCAGAGCCCCGGTCCGGACTACAGTCTCAGCGAAATGGAGAACCCCGCTGCCGCCGAGCCCGCGAGGGGACCCACGGACCAGGGGAAAGAGGAAGCGCTTGAGCAGGATGACCAGGACCGTACCAGATACCTGCGGATCTACAGTGTCGAGAAGCTGGCCCGTGGCACCAGCCAACCGGAGGTTTCCTTCCCCGCTCCAGAGGAAGCCCCGGCCCTCCGGGTCGCCGTTCATCCTCATAATACGGCCGCGATGTTCTACCCCACGATCTGGGACCAGGGAACGGACATCTATCTCATCCAAGCTGGTCAGGGTTCGCCGGAAAGGATACCAGGACCACGAGACGCAAAGGCAGGCTATGCCCTGGGCGGATGGTTGCCCGATGGGACGTCCTTCCTGGTTGGCGACAAGGTGTGGGTCCGTCAGGGTGACGGGGAGCCGGGGTGGACAGCCCAGGCCGAAGTGGGTCTGGCCTGGACAGCCGCTCTCTCCCCGAATCGGCGCTACCTCGCGTTATGGGCCCCCAATGCCCGGGGCGAGTTCTCGGTCTACGATTTCCGGACTCACCAGGTGTGGAGATTTGAGGGCCCCTTCCGCCCTTGCGCCGAAGATGCAGGCATGGCCCTCGCCTGGTCGCCGGACGGCCAGTATCTGGCCGGAACCGACTGTGACCGTGAGGTGAGCGGGCAAGGCGCCCGCATTCGGATTGTGGATCCTTTTCATGGGGGCACCATCCGCACAATTGAAGGCTTGACACTTGAATCCTGGCTGCCCGACGGCAGACTGCTCGGCCTGAGGCCAGAACCCGAACTTGTCATCGTCGATCCAGAAGGACGGGAGCACGAGCGCTGGCGCGGGTACGGTTCTCCTTCGCCGAATGGGCCATTCCTGTTGCTATGGGAGAGAGAGCTTTTCGCGGGGGAGAAAGTGTATCTCGTCGATCTGGAGACCCGGGCCCGGTACCCCCTCCACTTGCCAGAAAGGCCCCGGTGGACCGAAAACGGAGATATCGCTGTGATCAACTGACCCGCACCGTCGGCCTTGCCGAGGCTGGGATCCGTTTTTCGCCGCGGGCGGTGGCTTCCGGGCTTGCAAGAACACCGGCCCCCGGGGGCACTCCCCGGGGGCTCTTCCTCTCTCCTCCAGCGCCGCGACCGGGTCAGACCCGCTGGCGGTGCTCAGGGGCAATCGAAACAGGGACTGCCGGTCCTGCGACGCAAGAGCACCGCTTTCAGGGGGTGGGGCGCAAGGGTTCGCCGGTGTCCCGCCAGCGCCACTCATTCAGAATCGCCTCGACCACCGGCCCCCAGCCGTCCCCGGCCTCCATCCGGTCGAGGTGGGCGAGAACGTAGTAGTACCGGTCGCCCCGCTGGCCCAGCTGCAACTCCGCGGACTTCCACCGGCCAGGGTCAGCGGCGGTGCTGTCCGCGGCCCGGAAAGCCGTCCCGTCGGAATCCAGGGGCTGGGACGCCGGATAGGCCGCCAGCCGCCCCACCACCGCCCATTCCACCCGCTCCCGCTCGGTGCCCGGCGGGAAGAAGACGACGTCGACAAAGCCGATCTCGTTCGGCGCGATGAGGCGGATTCCCACCATCCCTTCCTCTTCGTGCTGCATCCGCTCGTACTGCCAGTCCGCCGGCACGTAAGTGGTGAAGGGGAGGATGGGCAGGTAGACCAGCCGGAAGGTCCGGGTCTCCTCCATCCCCTCCAGCCTCACCGCCACCGGTTTGGTCCAGGGCTGAGGGTTCCGGACCGCCTCGACCCGGACCAGCCGGGCGGTGTTCCAGACATCGGTGGGCCGGAAGTTGATGGTGTACCCGTCGATCACCACCGTGGCCTCCCCGATCCCCGCCGGCGCCAGGGCCTGGCGGGCTTCCTTCGCGTTCTCGAAGCAGAACAACAGGCGGCGTTGGTCGCCCCGGAGCCGGGGCAGCCGGGCCGCGGTGGCTGCATCCACCTGGTCGAAGCAGATCTGGCCGCCGAAGAAGTCGTGCTCCGGCGGGTAATGAACATAGGTCCCTGAGACGGTCACCTCGCCGGAGAAGGCGACCGTGGCGGAGAAGCCGCCGCTGCTCGGGTCCCAGACGGTGTGCTCCAGGCGGACGACCTTGAGGCCCGCCACCGTGTCCCCCACCCGGGTGTCCTCCGGCCCGAACCAGTTGCCGCCCTGTTCGGCAGGCGGCGGGCTCTGCGCCCCGGCTTCCTCCGGCGCGCTGGACTCGTGCTGCTCCGCGGGCGGCGGGGCGTTTTCCCCGGAACTCGAACCCTTGCCGGCACACCCGGCCACCAGACCGAGGCAGGCAAGGGACACCAGGACCCCGCACCACCGTCTCCCTGTCCGCATCGGTCATCCTCCCTGCTTGCAGGACAGTCAGGAATTGGACGCCAGGAATGGGGTCTCGGTTTCCCCGCGGTTCCGGCCAGGGCCGGAGCACCGCTCCGCCGCCCTGGGGGCGGGGCTCGGCGCCCTCCTGACGCCACATTTGCGCTGACAGGAAACCAACCGCCCTCCCCCCCGGCGCCGCCGGGCGGGGCCTATCGGGTGCCCTACCCCCGGTGACACCTGCCGGGTGCCCGCGCCCCGGTGATACCGGTGATATCGGTGATACCGGTGATATCGGTGACATCGGTAATACCGGCAACACCTCTGATGCCGGCGATACCCGTGTCGCTCTTGACAGCAAGGGCACGCCGGCCGTATACTTCAGTTGCGCAAATAAGCAACTAGACTGGGCTCTTATTGTATCCACGTGCAACAAAATCGGCGGTCTCCCGCCGAGGAGGTGCTGGCTGTGGCAGAGCGCACATCCGCTCACTATCTGGCCCTGGTGCGAGGTGCCGCCCAGGATGCAGCGGAACTGGAGCAGATCTACCGGCAGGCCGTGGCGACCGGGGAAGAAAGGGCCTTCCGGGAGGCGGTGGCCACGGTGCTCCAGAGCGGGCAGCGGACGCCGGTGCTGCTCGCCTGGGGATACCGGCTGGACCTGCTGCCGCTCCCTGCATCCGGGGAAATGGCCCCCGGCCGCTCCGCCGGCGGGCCATCCGACCCCTCCCGGTCCTGGGGACCGGCCCTGGCGGTCAGCCTGGGGCTCGGGCTTCTCTGGACCCTCCTGGCGGGAGACCAGCCGCCGGTGCCGTTCCCGGATGCCGCCCGGCCCCTGTTCTGGCTGGGGTGGGCGCCGGCCACCGGGTTCGCCATCCTGGCCTACCTGGCCCTGGCCGGCAACCCCGGCGTCCGCGAGCGCCGGTGGCTCCTGGCCGCGGGCACCCTGGTGGCCCTCGCCGCCCTGGCCGGCGGGCTGGCCCGGGCCCGAACTGACGACGTGGCCTTCCTCACCGCCGCCCACCTCCCCCTCGCGGTGGTGCTGGCCCTGGGGGTGGCGGTCACCGGGCCGGCGGACCGGCCGGGGGCCCAGTGGTTTCCCCTGCTCCTCAAGTACGCGGAGGTGCTGCTGACCGCCGGCGTCTTCGCCATGGCCTCCGGCTTCCTCGGCGCCCTGACCATGGGGATCTTCGCAGTGCTGGGGATTCAGATCCCGGACGCGACGGTCGAGCGCGCGGCGGCCTTCGTCCTGGGCACGCTCCCCGTCCTGGCGGTGGCCAGCGTCTACAACCCCCGGGCGGTGCCCACCGGGCAGGATCTGACCCAGGGCCCCCTGCGCCTCCTGCGGCTCTTCGCCCGGCTGGCGCTGCCGGCGGTGGCCGGGGTTCTGGTCCTCTACCTCTTCTGGTTCCTCCCGCACCACTTCTGGCGGGGGTTTCAGGACCGGAGCCTGCTCCTGGTCTACAACCTGACGGTGGTCACCCTCCTCGGGCTGATGGCCCTGGCGGTCCCCACCCGGGACGAGGCCGGCACCTCCCCCTGGCTCCGGCGGGTTCTGATCCTCACCGCCTTCCTCACCTTCCTCCTCAACGCCTACGCCCTGGCCGCCAACCTGAGCCGGGTCTGGCACTTCGGCCTCACGCCGAACCGGCACGCGGTGGCGGGCTGGAACGGGGTGACCCTCGCCCTGCTGGCGGCCATCCTCCTCGGCCAGGTTCGGGCGACGGACCGGGACTGGACGGAGCGCTTTGCCGCCGCCCTGGTCCGGTTCCTCCCGCTGCTGGCCGGTTGGGTGGGGTGGGTGCTCGTCGCCTCCCCGTTCCTCTGGTAAACCCCCGGCCGCGAACGGTCCGGGCGCATACCCCGGCGAGAACGCCGGCCCCGGAGGCGGACCTGGCCCATGGCGGGCCTCTTCCACCGCCGGGGCCCTTCTGTGCGCGGCCGCACCGCCCCAACCCGACCCCCGGGCGCAACTTGCCCACCGGCAGCCCCTGAAACAGGGACGCTCACATAACTGGACAGGAGAGCCAGCCCTCCGGTACAATACACAGGAACGAGGAAGGCCACTCGCACGCAGGTTCCGGTGTGCCCCAACACTGGCCGCAGGCCCCAGGGCACCGGACCGGTTCCGAGGGCAGCCGCTAATCGGGGTGCGCCAGACCCACCCGCGGGCAGGGCTGCCGGAGTGGCTCCAGGCAACAGGACTGGAGAACAAGGAGGACGTGCGGTCGTGTCCACCATTCGGGAGTCGGACCTGCCCGGCATTGGGCGGAAGTTCCAGGTTGAGACCCGCAGCGGCGACAAACTGGTGATCGTTGTCCACGACGACGGGAAGCGGGAACTGTACCATTTCCGCCATGACGACCCGGACGAGAGCATCTCCATGGTCACTCTGGAGGATGACGAGGCCCGGCAAGTGGCCGGCATCATCGGCGGCATGGCCTATCAGCCGAAGGCTCTGGACACCGTCGAGGTAGCCCTGGACGAACTGACCATCGAATGGTACCGGATCGACCCGAATGCCCCCTGTGTGGGGAAGACCATCGGCGAACTGCGGGTGCGGGAGCAGACCGGCGCCACCATCATCGCGGTCATTGAGAAGGACCATCGAAAAACGATTAACCCCGGCCCAGACCAGGTGATCCGCGCGGAGGCCACCCTGGTCGTCGCCGGGGAGCGGCGGCAGGTGAAGGCCTTCAAGCAACTCATCCTGCAGCAGGGGAGGTAGCCCATGGAGCACGCCATATTTGATGTTGGGCTCGCCCTCGCCCTCATGGCCGCCACCGCCGTCCTGGCGACCCGGATCCGGTTCTCCGTCGCGCCCTTCCTGATCCTGGCCGGAATGGCCGTCGGGCCCCACGCACCCCGGTGGGGCATCCTCGACTTCAGCTTCATCGAAAGCCGTCCCCTGATTGACCTGCTGGGCCGGCTGGGCGTGCTGTTCCTCCTCTTCTACCTCGGCCTCGAGTTCTCCGTCGGCCGGCTCCTGAAGGCCGGCCGGAAGATCGCCATCGGCGGCACCATCTACCTGTCCATCAACTACACCCTCAGCCTGCTCTTCGGTTTCCTGACCGGCTGGCCCGTCAAGGAGGCCCTGGTCATCGCCGGGGTCATGACCATCACCTCGACGGCCATCGTGGCGAAGACCCTGGTGGACCTGAAGCGGACGGCCAATCCCGAGACCGAGATGATCCTCGGGATGATCATGTTCGACGACTTCTTCCTGGCCGTCTACATGTCCCTCCTCTCCGGGCTGATCCTCACCGGGGCCACCTCCTTCGGCGAGGTAGTGCGGTCGGGCGGCATTGCCCTCGGCTTCGTCCTCGGCGTGCTCCTCTTCGGCCGCAAGCTGGTGCCCCTCCTGAACAAGGCCCTGAATATCGCTTCTAACGAGGCCTTCCTGCTGGTCCTGTTTGCCGCCCTCTTCCTCACCGCCGGCTTCGGCGCCACCATCCACGTGGCGGAGGCCATCGGCGCCCTCCTGGTCGGTCTGGTCCTGGCGGAGACCGAGCACCGGGAGCGGATTGAGCACCTGATCCTGCCCTTCCGGGACCTCTTCGGTGCGGTCTTCTTCTTCAGCTTTGGTCTGACCATCGACCCCCGGACCCTGGGCGGCGCCGTCCTGCCCGCGCTGGGCGCGGTAGTGCTGACCATCGTCGGCAACTTCCTCACCGGCCTGCTGGTGGGGCGGACCACTGGCTTCTCCCCCCAGGCCTCGGCCAACATCGGCCTGACCATCACCACCCGGGGCGAGTTCTCCATCGTCCTGGCCAACCTCGGCAAAGCTGGCGGCCTCCTTCCCATCCTCCAGCCCTTCGCCGCCCTGTACGTGGTCAGCCTCGCCATCCTCGGGCCGATCCTCACCCGGGAGTCCCGGCGGATCTGGAAGTTCATCAGCCGGTTCCTGCCCGGGTTCCGGGACCCGGGGCAAGGGGGCAGGAGCCCGGCCCAGGCCCGGGTCTAGGGTCTCCTCCGACAGACCGAGGCCGGGCAGCTGCATCGGGGCAGGGTATCAGGGCGGGGTCGCCCCGACCCCGCCCCGGTTGTTTGTGGACCGTTTGCGGACCTGGCGCCGGTCTCCCGCTCCGCCGGGCCGGGGGCCCAGGGGTGGGACGGGCCCCGGGGCGGTACAGGCCAGCCATGGGGCGGGACCTACCCTCCAGTCCGGTTGTACTCGATCCCTCACCTTAGTCCTGGTCGGGGGCAACCGCCGCCGGGTTAGACCCTCCGGCCCCAAGGCAGGGCCCACCGTCGACCCTAAGGATTAAATTGGTGTTATCTTGGGCCAAAGTCCTTGTCATGACAGGGACCATCGGGTTGAATGGGAGCCAGAAGGGAGCCGGGCGTCGCCCCGGGACAGGTAACCTCACGAGCACGGAGCAGGTGAGGTTTTTCTTTCCCCGAGGCTTGTGAACGAATTCACGAGCCGGGGGTCCGGGGGCATGAGGTCGGCACGATTGCGGCACTCACGATTGCGGCACTGGAGGCGACACGGGCCCGAGCCTGGAGAAGGGATGTGAGGTCGGTGCGTCAGCTCCACGTGGACGAGGTGGCCGTGGCGGTCGCCCGGCTGGTCCAGGAGGCGAACTGCGTCCTCGAGCCCGACATCGCCTGGGCCATCGCCCGGGCCCGGTGCCGGGAGGAGTCGCCGGTGGGCAAGGAGGTGCTGGCCCAGCTGCTGGAGAACGCCACCGCCGCCGAGACCGGCAGGGTCCCCATGTGCCATGACACCGGGGTGGCCCTGGTCTTCCTCGACATCGGCCAGGACCTCCACCTGGTGGGGGGCGACCTGATCGCGGCGGTGAACCGAGGGGTCGCGCAGGGATACAAGGAAGGCTGCTTGCCCACCTCGATGGTGGACGACCCCATCCGCCGGTGGAACACCGGGGACAACACCCCGGCGATGGTCTACACGAACATCGTCCAGGGAGACCGGCTGCGCATCCGGGTAGCGTGCAAGGGCGGCGGCGCGGAGAACATGAGCCGGCTGCAGATGCTGCCGCCTGCCGCGGGGTGGGAGGGCGCCCGGCGGTTCATCGTGGAGACCGTCGCCCAGGCCGGCGCGGCCGCCTGCCCGCCGGTCGTCGTGGGCGTGGGCATCGGCGGCAACTTCGACCGGTGCGCCCTGCTGGCGAAACTGGCCCTCCTCCGGCCGGTGGGCGAGCCCCACCCCGACCCCGAGTGGGCTGCCCGGGAGGACGAGCTTGTGGAGGAGATCAACCAGCTCGGCGTCGGCCCCATGGGCCTCGGCGGGACGGTCACCGCCCTGGCGGTCCACATCGAGGTGATGGGCTGCCACATTGCCGCGCTGCCGGTGGCGGTGAACATCGAGTGCCACGCCCACCGGCACAAGGAGATCGTCCTCTGATATTCCGGGCCCGTCGCATTTGTAAGAGGATTCTTCGGTGCCACTGCGAAGGGAAGGTATGTGCCCCTGCACAGAGAACCCACGGCAAGGGAGCGTCGGGACGGTGGCACCAGACCTGCTCTGGCGCGCCCTGGGCATCTGCCCGGGGGATGTGGTGGTCTTCACCGGGGACCGGGAGAAGACGGCGCTGGCCCAGCGGGTGGCGGAGGAACTGGCGGCGGAAGGGCGGCCGCCGGTCTGGGCCGGCCCCGGCGGGCCGGCGGGGATACCCCCGGCCCAGGCGGTGGCCCGGGAGCCCCGGGAAGACCGGGTGGTACTGGTGGAAGACGAGGCCGGCCAGGGGGAGGTGCCGGCCCCGGACCTGGTGGTGCCCGTCATCGGGCAGCCGGCTCCGGCGGGGCGCCCGGGAGATCCGCTGCAAGGCCTCCCGGCCCTTCCCCCCGGCGCCCGGGTGGTTCCGGTTGTCACCCTGTCCGGCGGCGCGGCGACCGGGGCGGCTCTGGCGGCAGCCCGTGCGGCGGCCCGGTCCCTCCTCGGCCGGGAGCTCCCCGGCGGGGCCCGGGTGGGCCGGGTGGTCCTGGCCGACCTCCGGGCCCCGGCTCCGGTCCGGGGGGTCCTCGGCGAGGCTGCGGCCCTGGTCCTGGCCGGCGGCGCCGGCCGGCGGTTCGGCGCCAACAAGCTCCTGCACCCCTGGGCCGGGTCCACGGTGCTGGAGGCCTCCCTCCGGGCGCCCCTCCGGGCCGGCCTGAAAGAAGTGGTGGTGGTGACCGGCGCCTACCACCAGGAACTGGCCCCCCTCCTGGCCCGGTACCCCGTGCGGGTGGTGCCCAACCCCGAGTGGCCGGAAGGGATGGCCAGCAGCCTCCGGGCCGGCATCCGGGCCCTGGTGGAAGAGGAGGCCCCGGCGGCCGGGGCGGCCCTGGCCGGCGGAGAGCCCGGGGTAGGCAGGCAGGTCCCCGGCGCGGTGGTGGTCTGCCTCGGGGACATGCCCTTCCTGCCCCCGGCGGTGGTGACGGAACTGGTCCGGGCCTGGGCCAGGACCCGGGCCCCGGTGGTCGCCCCGGTGGTGGGCGGCGCCCGGCGGAACCCGGTGCTCTTCGACCGGGCCCTCCTCCCCCTCCTCCGCCAGGTCCGGGGGGACGAGGGAGGCCGGTCGGTGGTCCAGCGCTACCGGGAGGCGATGGTCCAGGTCCCCTTTTCCGAGGAGGGCTGGTTCCGGGCCGTGGCGGGTCCGGCGGACCTCGGGTAGGCTGGCGGCCCTCCGCAAGGCCGGCGGGCCCCCGCCAGGCGGTGGTGCACCCCTGCAAGGCCGGCAGGCCTCCGCCAGGCGGTGGTAGACCCCGCCAGGCCGGCTGGCCGCGGCTAGGCCGGGGGGTCGCCACGGCGGACCCCCAGCGGAAGCAGTTGAGACCCCGGCGGCAGGCCGGGGTCTTTTCGCGCCCATTTTCACGACCGAGGGGTCAGCGCGGAATGACCGTTTGGTGGGGGGAATCCCGACCAAACGGTCTTGATACTGTCTCGTATAATCGAATTGCCGTGAAAAGGCGTCGGATGGAACAGCTGCCCACGGGCCGGGGCGCCCCGGGCCCGGCGCGCCAGGCCCCCGAGTTCAGGAACAGGAGGGGCGAAGGATGATTCCAGCGGCGTTTGAGTACGTGGCACCCCGCTCGGTCGCGGAAGCAGTGGCGCTGCTCCGCCAGCACAGCTACGACGCCAAGGTGATCGCCGGCGGGCAGAGCCTCATCCCGATGATGCGCTTCCGCATGGCCCAGCCCAGGGTGCTGGTGGACATCGGGCGGATCCCCGGGCTGGACTACCTCCGGGAGGAAGACGGTTTCCTGCGCATCGGCGCCCTCGTCCGGCACGCCACCATGGAGCACTCTCCCCTGATTCAGGAGCGGTACCCCCTCCTGGCCGCCACCGCCCGGGTGGTCGCGGACCCGCTGGTCCGCAACCTGGGCACCGTGGCCGGCTCCCTCGTCCACGCCGACCCTGCCGGCGACTGGGCCGCGGCGCTGATGGCCGCCCGGGCCCAGGTAGTGGCGGCCGGCCCGGACGGCGAGCGGGTAATCGGCATTGACGACTTCCTGGTGGACACCTTCACCACCGCCCTGGAGCCCGACGAACTGGTGGTGGAGGTCCGGGTACCCATCCCGGGGCCCCGGACCGGCGGCGACTACCAGAAGATCGAGCGGAAGGTCGGGGACTTCGCCACTGCCGCGGTGGCGGTGCAGGTCACCCTGGATGAGGCCGGGCGCTGCCAGCAGGCGGGGATCGGCCTCTGCGCGGTGGGGCCCATCACCCTCCGGGCCACGGCGGCGGAGGAAGCCCTGGTGGGCCAGCCCCTGGACGAGGCCACCATCCGCAAGGCAGCCGCCCTGGCCGCGGAGGCCGCGCAGCCGACCTCCGACCTCCGGGGCTCGGCGGAGTACAAGCGGGACATGGTCCGGGTGCTGACCCTCCGGGCCCTGCGCAACGCGGCGGCCTAGGCTCAGAAAGCTTAGCGAAGGGGAGGGCATCCCATGGGACACCGGATCGCCGTCACCATCAACGGCCAGCGGTACGAGGCGGAAGTGGAGCCGCGGCTGCTGCTGGTCCACTTCATCCGGGAGGTCGCCGGGCTCACCGGCACCCACATCGGCTGCGACACCACCTCCTGCGGGGCCTGCACGGTCATCCTGAACGGCAAGCCCATCAAGTCCTGCACCATGTTCGCCGTCCAGGCCGATGGCTGCGAGATCCGCACCGTGGAGGGCCTGGCGCAGAACGGCGAGCTCCACCCGATCCAGAAGGCCTTCTGGGAGTGCCACGGCCTGCAGTGCGGCTACTGCACCCCCGGCATGCTGATGGCCGGCGTCGCGCTGCTCGAGCGGAACCCCAACCCCACCGAGGAGGAGGTCCGCCGGGCCATCTCCGGCAACCTCTGCCGCTGCACCGGCTACCAGAACATCGTCAAGTCCATCCTCCGGGCGGCGGAGATGATGCGGGAAGGCGCCGGGGTGGCCAGCGGCTCCCCGGTGGGCAGCGGGTCCCCGGCGCAGTAGGGCGGCGGCGCCGCAGGACGGCAGAGCGGAAGTGAAGGGAGGCCAGGCAGATGTCCGCGACCCTGACCGAGAGCCCGCACCGGGTGCTGGGCCAGCCGATCAAGCGGAAGGAGGACCCCCGGTTCCTCACGGGCCAGGGGCGGTACCTGGACGACATCAAGCTGCCCAACATGGCCTACATGGCCATCGTCCGCAGCCCCTATGCCCACGCCCGGATCGTTTCCATTAACAAGGAGCCCGCCCTGGCCGTGCCCGGGGTCCTGGCGGTGATCACCGGCGAGGACCTGGAAAAGCTCGGCCTGGCGTGGATGCCCACCCTCAACGGGGACCAGCAGATGGTCCTGGCCGTCGGCAAGGTCCTCTTCCAGTACCAGGAGGTGGCAGCGGTCATCGCCACCAGCCGGGAGGCGGCCTACGACGGCGCCGCCGCGGTGGAGGTGGAGTACGACCCCCTGCCGGTGGTGGTCGACCCCTTCAAGGCCCTGGAGCCCGACGCCCCCATCCTCCGGGAGGACCGGAAGGAGAAGACCAACCACATCTGGCGCTGGGAGTCTGGGGACAAGGCCGCCACGGACAAGGCCTTCGCCGAGGCAGAGGTAGTTATTAAGGAAAAGATCCGCTTCCCCCGGGTCCACCCCGCCCCCCTGGAGCCCTGCGGCTGCATCGCCGACTACAACAGGACCAAGAACCACCTCACCCTCTACGTCACCTCCCAGGCCCCCCACGCGTACCGGACCGTCCTGGCCATGGTGGCCAAGCTGCCGGAGCACCAGATCCGGGTCATCTCCCCTGACGTGGGCGGGGGCTTTGGCAACAAGGTCCCGGTCTACCCCGGCTACGTGGTCGCGGTGGTCGGGTCGATGCTCACCGGCCGGCCGGTGAAGTGGGTGGAGACCCGGACGGAGAACCTGGCCTCGACCCACTTCGCCCGGGACTACCACATGACCGTGGAGATCGCCGCCACCCGGGAGGGCCAGGTGAAGGCCCTCCGGGTCCACACCGTGGCCGACCACGGAGCCTTTGACGCCCAGGCGGTGCCCTCCAAGTGGCCGGCGGGTCTCTTCAACATCTGCACCGGCTCCTACACCTTCGAGGCCGCCCACGTGGTGGTGGACGCGGTCTACACCAACAAGGCCCCCGGCGGCGTGGCCCACCGGTGCTCCTTCCGGGTGACCGAGGCCTCCTACCTCATCGAGCGGGCCATGGACATCCTCGCCCAGGAGCTGAAGATGGACCCGGCGGAGCTGCGCCGGAAGAACCTGATCCCCGCGGACAAGTTCCCGTGGAAGTCCCCCACCGGCTGGGTCTACGACAGCGGCAACTACCACCACACCCTGGACTACGCCCTCAACCTCATCGGCTACAAGGAGCTGCGGAAGGAGCAGGCGGAGAAGCGGGCCCGGGGCGAGCTGATGGGCATCGGCATCTCCTTCTTCACCGAGATCGTCGGCGCCGGCCCGAGCAAGCACTTCGACATCCTCGGGATCAAGATGTTCGACAGCGCCGAGATCCGGGTCCATCCCACGGGCAAGGCCATCGTCCGCCTGGGCACCCGGCACCAGGGCCAGGGCCATGAGACCACCTACGCCCAGATCGTGGCCGAGGAACTGGGGCTGAGCCCGGACGACGTCCTGGTGGAGGAGGGCGACACCGACACCGCGCCCTACGGCCTGGGCACCTACGCCAGCCGCAGCACCCCCACCTCCGGCGCCGCGGCGGCCATGTGCGCCCGGCGGATCCGGGAGAAGGCCCGGAAGATCGCGGCCCACCTGCTGGAGTGCGGCGAGCACGACCTGGAGTGGGTGGACGGCCGGTTCCAGGTCAAGGGCGCCCCGCACCAGAGCGTCACCATGCAGCAGATCGCCTTCGCCGCCTACACCAACCCGCCCCCCGGCCTGGAGCCCGGCCTGGAGGCCACCTTCTACTACGACCCGCCGAACCTCACCTTCCCCTACGGCTGCTACATCGCGGTGGTCGACATCGACAAGGGCACCGGCGAGGTGAAGGTCCGCCGGTTCCTGGCGGTGGACGACTGCGGCACCATCATCAACCCGATGATCGTCCAGGGCCAGGTCCACGGCGGCCTGACCGAGGGCTTCGCCATCGCCTTCATGCAGGACATCGTCTTCGACGAGAACGGCAACAACCTGGTCACCAACTTCACCGAATACATGCTGCCCACCGCGGTGGAGACGCCCAGGTGGGAGACCGCCCACACCGTCACCCCCTCGCCCCACCATCCCCTGGGGGCCAAGGGGGTGGGCGAGTCGCCCAACGTCGGTTCCCCGGCGGCCTTTGTCAACGCCGTCGTCGACGCCCTCTCCCACCTGGGGGTCCGGCACATCGACATGCCCATCACCCGGGAGAAGGTCTGGCGGATTCTCCGCAACGCCGGCATCGACGAGTGATCGCCGGATCGCCGGCCAGGCCGGCACCCGGCGGCACAGGGAGCCGGGGCTGACCGGCGCCTGGCGCCGCACAGAGCCAGGGCAGGACGACGCCCGGCGCCACACGGAGCCAGGGGGCCCGGCGGGTATCCCCGCCGCGCCCCCTCCATCCCCGTCAGGACCCATCGCCCCCCGGCACCCCGTCACCGGGACCCCATCCCGATGGACCCCGTCCCGGTCCCCTCGCCACCCAGGTCAACACCCCAGGGAGGTCATCGCCCATGAAGGTCCAGTTCAGCGGTACCGAAGCGATCCGCGCGCCCAAGGAGCAGGTGCGCCAGTTCATCCTCGATCCCAACCAGGTGGGCCGGTGCCTGCCGGACCTGCAGGAACTGACCGTCGCCGACCCGACCCACGCCACGGCGATCGTCAAGGTCGGGGTGGGCCCGGTGCGGGGGCGCTTCAAGCTGGACATTGAACTGCAGCCTGGCGGCGACGCCGCCACCATCCACGTGCGGGGCAGCGGCATGGGCAGCAGCCTGAGTATGATGAGCGAGGTGCGGCTGGAGGAGACCCCGGAGGGGACCAACCTCCACTGGCAGGCCGACGCCAGCGTCAGCGGCCCCCTGGCCTCCGTGGGCGGCCGGCTCCTGGAGGGCCAGGCCCGCAAGACCGTGGAGCAGCTTTTCGCCAACATCCGCAGCCGACTGGAGTCCGTCGCGGTGTAGGGGCCGTCGCGGTCCAGGAGGCCCCGCACGGCCCCGGACGGCCCCAAGGAGGAGGTGATGCGGCCGTGCAGGAATACCACCCGGTCTTCGGCCCGGACCGGCTCCGGCGCCTGGCGGAGGAGCTGGAGCGGGCCGGGCGCCCTTACGCCATCGCCACCGTGGTGCGGCGCCGTCCGCCGGTCTCCGCTCAGGTGGGGGACAAGGCGATCATCACCGCCGACGGCGAGCTCGTCGGCTGGATCGGCGGCAGCTGCTCCCAGCCGGTGGTCCGCCGGGCGGCGGTGGAAGCCATCCGCACCGGGCAGCCCCGGCTGCTCCGGCTCACCACGGAGGCTGCCCCGGCCGCCGGGGCGGAGGCCGCGGACCCCGGGGTGACCACCGTGCCCATGACCTGCCCCAGCGCCGGCGAGGTGGAGATCTATATCGAGCCCCACCTCGGGCGGCCCCGGCTGGTGGCGGTCGGGGCCACGCCGGTGGTCCGGGCCCTGGGGCTCCTGGGGCCGGTGGTGGGCTTTGACGTCACCCTGGTGGCAGAGAAAGTCGAGGAACTCGACCTGCCCGTCGAGTGGGCCAGGCGGATGCCCCTCTCGGAGTTCGCCGCCGCGGAGTTCCCCGACACCACCTTCTTCGTCGTCGCCTCCGCGGGCCACTACGACGAGGAGGCCCTCCTCCGGGCCCTCCAGACCCGCTCCCCCTACGTGGCCCTGGTGGCCAGCCGCCGCCGGGCCCAGGCGGTGATGGAGGTCCTCCGGGCCCACGGCCTCCCGGAGGAGGAACTCGCCCGGATCCGGACCCCCGCGGGGCTGGACATCAAGGCCCGCACCCAGGAGGAGATCGCCCTCTCGGTGCTGGCGGAGATCGTCGCCGTCTACCGGCAGGCCGTGGCCCCCGGGAGCCAGGCCGCCGGCGTCGGGGCGGCCGGGGCTGGCCCGGGCGAGGCCGGCGCCGGTACCCCCGGGGCGGCCCCGGGGGAGAGCGGCGCGCCGCTGGCCACCCCGGCCCTGGCCCGGGACCCGGTCTGCGGCATGGAAGTGGAGATCGCCAGCGCCCGGCACACCGCGGAGTACGGCGGTCAGACCTACTATTTCTGCTGCCCCCACTGCCGGCACCATTTCCTGAAAAACCCGGAGCGCTATCTGGCTGAGGCAACGCCATGAACCCCGTGGTGAACACCGTCCAGGAGCTCAAGGACCGGCTGGCCCGGTGCCGGTACCTGGCGGACGACGGCCTGGCCACCGCCCTCTTCCTTGCGGCCCGGCTGCCCCAGCCCCTCCTCCTGGAGGGCGAGCCCGGCGCCGGCAAGACAGAACTGGCCCGGGCCCTGGCCGCGGCCCTGGAGCTTCCCCTGGTCCGGCTCCAGTGCTACGAGGGGCTGGACAGCCGGGAGGCGCTCTACGACTGGAACTACCTGGGGCAGCTCCTGGCCCTGCGCCAGGCGGAAAGCCGGGGGCAGGGGGGCGGGCCGGAGGTGAGCCTCTTCTCCCGGCAGTTCCTCTGCCCCGGCCCCCTGCTCCGGGCCCTGCAGCTGAGCGAGGAGCGGCCCGCGGTGCTGCTCATCGACGAGGTGGACCGGGCCGACGAGGCCTTCGAAGCCTTCCTCCTCGAGTTCCTGTCCGACTTCGCCATCACCATCCCGGAGTTGGGCACCATCCAGGCCGGGGTGCCCCCCATCGTGATCCTCACCTCCAACCGCACCCGGGAACTCCACGACGCCCTGAAGCGCCGGTGCCTCTACCACTGGGTGGAGTACCCCAGCCTGGAGCAGGAACTGGCCATCCTCCGGCTCCGGGCGCCGGAGGTGCCCCCGGACCTCGCCCGGGCGGTGGTGGAGGCGGTGCGCTGGCTCCGGACCCTGGACCTGCAGAAGCCCCCCGGGATCGCGGAGACCCTGGCCTGGGCCCGGGCAGTCCAGGCCCTGGGCGAGGACCGGCTCACCCCCGGGGTGGCAGCGGCGACCCTCGGGGTGGTGGTGAAGAGCCGTGAGGACCTGGAGCGGGTCCGCAGCACCGCCCTGCCCGGCCTGGCAGGCTGACAGGGACGGCCGGGGAGGGGCCGACGGGCCGGTCAGCGGGGCGGGCAGCCCGGCGTGGGCCGACCGCCACGGCAGCCGTCCAAGGGCCGACCTGCACGCTATCGGGGAAAGCTGCGTGCGCTTCGGCCGGCTCCTCCGCAGCCGGGGGGTGCCGGTCGCCCCGGAGCAGGTGGCCCGGTGGCTCCAGGCCCTCCACCTCCTCCGGTGCGAGCACCCGGCGGACCTCTACTGGTCCGGCCGGGTCACCCTGGTGACCCGCCGGGAGCACCTCCCCATCTACGACGAGTGGTTCCGGCGGTTCTGGCTGACCCTGGACCACCCGGCCCTCCGGCCGGAGGACGCCCCCTGGGCCGGCCCGGACCCTGCTGCCGCGCCGGACCGGTCGCCGGAGCGGCGCCGGGAGCGGGAAGACGGGGCGGAAGGCGAGACCGCTCCCCTCCCCCTGCCGCCGGGGGTCTCTTCACCGGAGCCGGATTTCCGAGCGGACGCCGCCCAGTGGCTCCGGCGCTGGTCTTCCCTCCGGGACGCCAGCCCCGACGGTCCCCCGCCTCCGGAGGACGCGCCCCCCACCCCCGGCCAGTACAGCCCGGTGGAGATCCTGCGCCGGGAGGCCCGGGGCCTCGGCCCGCCTCCGGACCGGGCCGCGCTCCAGGCCATCCTGGCCCTCTGCCGCCGCTGGGCGCCGGAGGTGCGCTCCCGGCGGTGGGGATCGGCCCGCCGGGGGCCCCGCCCGGACCTTCGCCGGACCCTGGCCCTGGCCGCCCGCACCGGCGGCGAGCCGATTCTCCTGGCCCGGCGCCGCCGCCGGCAGCGCTGGCGCCGGTGGGTCTTCCTCTGCGACATCTCCGGCTCCATGGGGCCGTACCTCCGGGATGCCCTCCTGGTGCTCCAGGCGGTGGCCCGGCACCGGCCCGGGGCGGAGGTCTTCCTCTTCGGCACCCGGCTGACCCGGGTCACCCCCCTCCTCCGCCGGTTGGCGCCGGGGCGGCTCGACCCCCTCCTCCCCGCGGTCAAGGACTGGGAAGGAGGGACCCGCCTGGGCCAGGCCCTCCACGCCTTCCACCGGGAGTACGCCCGCCGGGGGATGGCCCACGGGGCCCTCCTCGTCATCCTCTCCGACGGGCTCGACCAGGGGGAGCCGGGGCTCGTGGGCGAAGCCATGGCGGCGCTCCGCCGGCTGGCCTGGCGGGTCGTCTGGGTGAACCCCCTCAAGCGCTCCCCCGACTACCAGCCCCTGGCACGGGCCATGGCCGAGGCCCTGCCCTACGTGGACGAACTGCTCGGAGGACACAACCTCGCCAGCCTGGCAGAGGTCCTGGCCCGGCTGGCGGAACTGGGGTGAGCCGATGCGGGAGATTCTGACCGAACTCGAGGCCTGGCTGGCTGCCGGCCGCCGGATCGCCGTGGCGACCCTGGTGGAGGTGTTCAAGTCCGCGCCCCGACAGCCCGGCGCGGTGATGGCGGTGAGCGACCAGGGCGAGGTGCTGGGTTCCGTCTCCGGCGGCTGCGTCGAGGCGGCCCTCTACGACGAGGCGATGGCCGTGCTGCAGGACGGCCAGCCCCGGCTCCTGACCTTCGGCATCTCTGACGAGGACGCGATGGCGGTGGGCCTGACCTGCGGCGGCACCATCCGGGTCTTTCTGGAGCGGGCGGACTGGGCTCCGGACCTCGTCCCGCGCCTCGCCCGGGCGATCCGGGCCGAGGAGCCGGCCGCGCTGGTTACCGTCACCGCCGGCCCCGGCGTGGGGTCCAAACTCCTGGTGACGGCGACGGAGGTCCAGGGCACCACCGGCACCCCGTCCCTGGACGAGCGGCTCATCGCCGAGGCCCGGGGGGTGCTCCAGATGGGTCAGACAGGGGTACGGCGGTTTGGCGCGGCGGGGGAGACCCGGGGCGATGCGGTCACCGCCTTCATCGAGTCCTTTGCCCCGCCGCCCCGGATGTTCGTCTTTGGCGCGATCGACTACGCGGGGGCGGTGGTCCGGATCGGAAAGTTCCTGGGCTACCGGGTGATCCTCTGCGACGCCCGGCCGGTCTTCGCCACCCGGGCCCGGTTCCCCGAGGCCGACGAGATCGTGGTCCGCTGGCCCCACGAGTACCTGCAGGAGGCCCAGGTGGGTCCCCGGGACGTGATCTGCGTCCTCACCCACGACACCAAGTTCGACGTCCCGCTGCTCCTGGCGGCCCTCAAGACCCCGGCGGCCTACATCGGCGCCATGGGGAGCCGGAACACCCACGAGCGCCGGTATCGGGAGCTCTTGGCCGCCGGCGCCACCCCGGAGGAACTGGAGCGGATCGCCAGCCCCATCGGCCTGGACATCGGCGGCCGGACCCCGGAGGAGACCGCCATCTCCATCGCCGCGGAGATCATCGCCCTCCGCTACGGCCGGCCCGGCGGCCGCCTCAAGGACCGGCCGGGGCCCATCCACGTGGAGACGGCGGCCGATGCGCTGCGGTAGCATCCGGAGCCTGTCCACCCGGACGTCGGCCGACGGGCTGCGATCGGGGCCGGGGCTCGTCCACCCGGACGGCGGCCGGTGCGCTGCGTCAGAGGCCGGGGCTCCCTCCCCGGCCCCTTGTCGCCGCAAACGACCTAATCTATCATGTTGAGAGACACTTCTGCATGGGTGGGAGAGGGTTGGCGCGGCACCGGCGAAATCGCCAGGGGGTGAGGCGTGTGGACCCGAAGAGCCGGGTCGAGCGCCTGTCCAGCCTGCTGGAACTCAGTTCCCTCCTCAACTCCCAGCTGGAGCTCGGGCCGCTCCTGCAGACGGTGGTGGATACCGCCCGGGCCTTCTGCCAGGCCCGGCTCAGCGGCCTGCTCCTCCTGTCCGAGGATGACCCCACCCAGTTCAGCGGCCTGTGGGTCTCGGGCTGGTCGACCCCACCCCGGCACTTCCCCACCGGCGAGGGGCTCTATAACCTCCCCATCCGGACGGGCAAACCCCTCCGGGTCGACCACTTGCCAGATTACCCCGGCGCGGTGGGAACGCCCAACGGCCACCCGCCCATCGGCCCCTTCCTGGGCGTGCCCCTCAAGATCCATGGCAAGATCCTCGGGACCCTCTTTGTGGCCAACTTCCCCGGCGGCCGGAAGTTCACGGAAGAGGACGAAGAGCTTTTGATGGCCTTCGCCGCCCACGCGGCGGTGGCCGCCCATAACGCGCGCCTCTACCGGAAGGTGGAGGAACTGGCGACCCTCCGGGAGCGGGAGCGGCTCGCCATGGACCTCCACGACAGCCTGGCCCAGATCTTCTTCTCCATTGGCATGGAACTGGAGCGGCTGGAGGAGTTCGTCGCGGCGGAGGGCCGGGAGCGGCTGGCCTACCTCCGGTCCCTGGTAGCCCGGGGCACCGCCCGGGTGCGGCGGGCCATCTCGGAGCTCTACGAGCAGGGCAGCCTCCCCGGGGACGCCAACCTGTACCGCCGCTGTGCCGCCCTGGTGGAGGAGTTCCGCCAGGAGTACCGGATCCAGGTCGGCCTGGTGGTGACCGGCGACGTCCACCGGGTGCCCCGGAGCTACCACGAGGTCTTCTGCCGGGCCCTCCGGGAGGCGCTGATCAACGTCCACAAGCACGCCAGGGCCGACATGGTGGTGGTCAACCTGGCGGTGGAGCCGGATTGCGTCCGGCTGATCGTTCAGGACAACGGCGTGGGCCTGGCGCCGGGGGCCCTGGACGGCGCCCCGGACGTGCGCCGCTTCGGCCTGGTGGCCATTCGCCGGATGCTGGCCCGGCTGGGCGGCACCCTGGAGATCAGCAACGGCGAGGACGGGGGCTGTGTCGTCCGGATCTGGGCGCCCTTGAAGGAGACCGGGGCGCCCCAGGGTCAGGAAGCCGGGACGATGGCAGCCGGGCCGGGGGCCGGGGTCCAGGTGGGGGCCGGAACCGGCGCCGGAGCCGAGACCCAGGCGGACCCAGGGGACGGCCTCGGCGCCGTGGTCCCCGCGGGCGTGGAAGCCATCGCCGGGACCGAGGCCCAGGCGAACGCGGGAACCGGCGCCCGGGCCGATGTGCAGCCGGAGGCAGACGGGGTTGTCGAGTCGCGGACGGAGGCAGACGGGGTAGCAGAGGCGGGGACGCTCCATGCAGCGCATCCGGGTTCTGATCGTCGATGACCACCAGATCGTCCGCCGGGGCCTCCGGGCCATCCTCGAGCGGGAGCCAGACCTGGAGGTGATCGGAGAGGCGGCCTCAGCCGAGGCCGCCCTTGCCATCGTCAGTCGCACGCCGCCGGACGTGGCCCTGGTGGACATCCGCCTGGAGGGGATGGGCGGCATCGAGCTTTGCCGGCGGATCCGGGAGGTGGCTCCCGGGGTCGCGGTGGTGATGCTCACCAGCTTTCTCAACGAGACCCTGGTACGGGAGTGCGTCCAGGCCGGGGCCCGGGGGTACCTGCTCAAGGACGTCAAGGACCTGGACCTGGTGCAGAGCATCCGCCGGGTGGTGCAGGGCGAGGCGGTGCTGGCGCCCAAGGCGGCCTCCCTGCTGGTGGACTGGATGCAGCAGCGAGAGCACGGGATGGAACTCACCGCCGAGGACCTCCACCTCCTCCGGCTCATCGCCCGGGGGCTGACCAACCGGGAACTGGCCGCCGAACTATACCTGAGCGAGAGCGCCGTGAAGGAGCGGGTGCTGGAGCTCTTCCGGAAGATGAAGGTGAAGGGCCGGGTCGAGGCGGTGATGGAAGGGGTCCGGCGGGGACTGCTGTGAGGAAGCAGCCTCCGCCGGACCCCTCTTGTGTCGCCGGACCGCGCAGGCGAGCCCGCTCCGGGGAGAACCCCTCCGGCTCAGCAGGAAGGCTTCCCGCTCAGGAGGAAAGCTTCCGGCTCAGCAGGAAGCCCTCCGGCCCACCACGAATCGAACCGAAGCCGCGACGAACGGGGCCGTTCCGGGAGGAGAAAGACGGTGCGCCGGTTTCTCATCGACACCGACACCGCCTCCGACGACGCGGTCGCCCTTCTTATGGCCCTGAGGCATCCCGATGTCCAGGTGGAGGCGATCACCGTCGTCGCCGGCAATGTGCCGGTGGACCAGGCGGTACAGAACGCCCTCTATACCGTGGAGGTGGCCGGCCGGCCGGTGCCGGTCTACCGGGGCTGCGACCGGCCGCTCCTCCGCCCCCTCGAGACAGCCCAGGAGGTCCACGGCCAGGACGGCATGGGGGACATCGGCCTGCCCCTCAGCGGCCGGCAGCCCGCGCCGGGCCATGCGGTAGACGTCATCATCGACACCCTGCGCCGCTACCCTGGCGAGGTGACGGTGGTCACCCTGGGGCCCCTGACCAACCTGGCCGCGGCCCTGATCCGGGACCCCGGCATCGCCGCCCTGCCCCGGGAAGTGGTGGTCATGGGCGGAACGGCCCAGGGACCGGGGAACGTCACCCCGGTGGCGGAGTACAACATCTGGGTCGACCCCGAGGCGGCCCGGATCGTCTTCGGCGCCGGGATGCCCTTGAAGATGGTGGGCGGGGACGTGGCCCGGGCTTATGCCGTCATCACCCCGGAGGAGGCCGCGGCCATCCGGGCCATCGGCACCCCGGCGGCCCGGTTCGCCATCGACATCCAGCGCACCCTGGTGGAGTTCTGCCGCCGGGTGACCCGCCTCGACGGCTTTGACCTGCCGGACCCCATCGCCATGGCCATTGCCCTGGACCCCCAAATCGCCACCGTCACCCGGCGGCTCTTCGTGGCCGTGGAGTGCGGCGGCGAGTGGTGCCGGGGACAGACGGTGGTCGACCACCTGGGAGTCACCGGCCGGCCGCCCAACGCCGAGGTGGTGCTGGCCGCGGACCGGGAGCGGTTCCTGGCCCTCCTCCGGGCCGCGCTGGGGGCCGAGGGTCCCCGCTGACCCACGGGCCCCACCCGAGCCTGGCTCAGACAGGAGGCCTGCCGATGCCCAAGAAAGTCATCCTGGACGTCGACACCGGCTGCGACGATGCCGTCGCGATCCTGCTGGCTCTCAACTCGCCGGAACTGGAGGTCCTGGCCATCGGCACCACCCACGGCAACGTGGAGGCGGAACTGGCCGCCCTCAACACCCTGCGGGTCCTGGAGTGGGTCGGCCGGGACGACATCCCCGTGGCCGTGGGGGCCGCCGCGCCCCTCTGCCAGCCCCTGCGGACCGCCCGCTGGGTCCACGGGGAGGACGGCCTGGGCAACCTGCACCTGCCCCCGCCCAGGAGGCAACCCACCGGGGAGCACGCGGCGGACCAGATCGTCCGCCTGGCCCGGCAGCACCCCGGGGAGGTCACCCTCATCGCCACCGGTCCCCTGACCAACCTGGCCCTGGCCCTGGCGAAGGAACCCCGGCTGCCGGAACTCATCCGGGAGGTCATCCTGATGGGCGGCAGCGCGTTCGCCGGCGGCAACCTCAGCCCCTGGGCCGAGGCCAACATCGGCCACGACCCGGAAGCGGCCGCCGCGGTCTTCGCCGCGCCGTGGCCGGTGACCATGGTCGGCCTGGACGTGACCATGGCGGCTCTCTTCACCCGGGCGATACACGAAGAACTGGGGCGGTGCCCCCGGCCCGGAGCCCAGCTCGCCTACCGGGTCCTGGCCTACTACCTGGACTTCTACGACCGGGTCTACGGCCGGGGCGGTTGCGCCCAGCACGACGCCCTGGCGGTGGCCGTCGCCATCGACCCCTCCCTGGTGGAGGCCCCCCTCCTACCGGTCCAGGTGGAGACCCGGGGGGAGCACACCCGGGGGATGACGGTGGTGGACCGCCGGGCGCTCCTCGCCGACCGGGTGCCCGAGCTTTTCCCTGACCGGGACCGGTGGCACGTGCGGGTGGCGCTGAAGGTGGACGGGGAGCGGTTCCTCTCCCTGCTCCTGGAGCGGCTGACCCGGTGAGGGGAAGTCGGCCACCCCAGCGGAACCGGGCTGAGACGATCCAGGCGCGGGGCCGACCCCACAGTGGACGGCTACGGCCCCGCAGCGCAACCGACCCTACAACGGACAACGAAAATCTGGCCGCGCGGCCGAACCCACCATACGCAGCCGATCTCACAAAGGAGAGCGACGACCCGGCAGCGCAGCCGACCCCCAACAAAGCGCAACCGCCCCCACAACGGACAGCGACGATTCCGCACCGCAACCGATCCCCACAATACGCAACCGGACCCCCCACGATACGCAACCGACCCCCCACAAGAGGGAGCGATGCACCCGATGAACCCCTACCTGGTGTTCTCCGACGAGGTCCAGGCGGCCCGGGCCGAAGGGAAGCCCCTGGTGGCCCTGGAGTCGACCATCATCGCCCACGGCTTCCCGTACCCCGAGAACCTGGAGATGGCCCTGGCGGTGGAGGAGACGGTCCGGCAGGCCGGCGCGGTCCCCGCTACCATCGCGATCCTCGACGGCCGAATCCGGGTAGGCCTCACCCGGCCGGAACTGGAGCGGGTGGCCCGGAGCCGGGACCTCCCCAAGGCCTCCATCCGGGACCTGCCGGTGCTCTGCGGCCTGGGCCGGAGCGCGGCCACCACCGTCGCCTCCACCGCCCAGGTGGCGGTCTGGGCCGGCATCGACGTCTTCGTCACCGGCGGCATCGGCGGCGTCCACCGGGGCTGGGGGGAGACCCTGGACATCTCCGCGGACCTCCCGGCCCTGGCCCGGCTCTCCCTGGCGGTGGTCTGCGCCGGGGCCAAGACGGTCCTGGACCTCCCCGCCACCCTGGAGTACCTGGAGACCCACGGGGTGACGGTCCTGGGCTACGGCACCGACACCTTCCCCGGCTTCTACATCCGGTCCACCGGGCTGCCGGTGGACGCCCGGGTGGAGACCCCGGAGGAGGCGGCGGCGGTGCTTCGGGCCCGGCGGGCCCTGGGGATGCCCGGCGCGGTGCTGGTGGCGAGCCCCATCCCGCCGGAAGACGCCCTGGACCCCGCCACTCTGGACGGATGGCTCCAGCAGGCGATGGCGGAGATGGCCGCCGCGGGAGTCCGGGGCAAGGCCGTCACCCCCTACCTCCTGGCCCGGCTCCACAGCCTCAGCCAGGGGGCCACCGTCCGGGCCAACAAGGCCCTGGTGCTCCACAACGCCCGGGTGGGCGCCGCCATCGCCCAGGCCCTCAGGGCGGCGGGCTGACCGGCGGCGGGGGCAGGTGGGCGCTGTGGCTCCCCCGGACACCGTGACCAGGGCCGGCGCCAGGGCCGTCGTCCTCGGCGACCTGGTGCTGGACCTGGTGGCGATTCTCCCGGGCCCGCTCAACTACGCCACCGACACCCGCTGCCAGCTCTTCCCCCGCCCCGGCGGGTCCGCGGCCAACACCGCCACCTGGCTCCGGCGGCTGGGGCTGCCGGTCCTCTACGTGGGCCGGGTGGGGGCCGATCCCCTCGGGCGGGCCCTGGTGGACGGCCTCCGGCAGGAGGGGGTCGACGCCCGGGTGGCCCGGGATCCCGAAGCCCCCACGGGCACCATCGTCGCGCTCATCTCCCCCGGCGGCGAGCGGTCGATGCTCATCAGCCCCGGCGCCAACCATCGGCTCCGGCCGGAGGATCTGCCGGCCGACGCCCTCGCCGGGGCCGGGGTCCTCCACCTCACCGGCTACTCCTTCTTCTGGGATGTCCCCCGGCAGGCCGCCCGGGCGGCCCTGGCCGCCGCCCGGGCCCAGGGGATTCCCGTGGCGGTGGACGTCTCCTCCGCCGGCCTCATCCGGGAGTACGGGGCCGAGCGGCTCCTGGCGGACCTCTCGGGGATCACCTACCTCTTCTGCAACGAGGACGAGGCCCGGCTCCTCACCGGCCAGGCCGATCCCGAAATTGCCCTCGAGGTCCTGGCCCGGTCCTTCCCGGTGGTGGGGCTGAAGCGCGGCCCCCGGGGCAGCCTTGTCGCCGCCGGCGGCGAGCGGGTGGCCCAGCCGGCGCTGCCAGCCCCGGCAGTGGACACCACCGGCTGCGGCGACGCCTGGGACGCCGGCTTCCTCGCCGGCCTGCTCCGGGGGCTGAACTTCAGGGACGCTGCCCGGCTGGCGGCCTGGACCGCCGCCTGGGTGGTGGCCCGGCCGGGCGCGGTCCCCGCCGGATGGACCGAGCGGGACCGGGCCGCAGCGTGGGCAGTTGCGGGGGCGGGGTAAACCCGCCCCTGCAAAGCACCTAATACGTGGTACTATTTGCTTGAAGACGCGGCAGCAGTCAGACTCCCCTGGAAGCGGAGGGCACCGACCAGATGGCACAGGTACGCATCGTCACCGACTCGACGGCTGACCTGACCCGGGATCTCATCGAGCGCCACCGGATCACGGTCGTCCCCCTGCTGGTCCAGTTTGAGGAGGAGGTCTACCGGGACGGAGTGGACATCGACACGGACCGGCTCTTCGCGAAGGTAGCGGAGAAGAAGCGTCTGCCCAAGACGGCCGCTGTCGGCCCCGGGGTCTTCCAGGAGACCTTCGCCCAGACCACTGCGGGCGGGGCCGAGGTGGTCTACGTCGGCATCTCCAGCAAGCTTTCCTCCACCCTCCAGAACGCCCGGATGGCCGCGGAGGAATTCGAAGGCCGGGTGCGGATCTGGGACTCCCTCAACCTCTCCACCGGCGTCGGGTACCAGGTGCTCCTCGCCGCGGAAATGGCCGGGGCCGGCAAGAGCCCGGAGGAGATCCTGGCCGCCCTGGAGGATGCCCGGCCCAAGATCCGGACCTACTTTGTCATCGACACCCTGGACTACCTGTACATGGGCGGCCGCTGCAGCGGCCTGCAGATGCTGGTCGGATCGCTCCTCAAGATCCGGCCGGTCATTGCGGTGGTCGACGGCGGCATGATCGTCGCCGCCAAGCTCCGGGGGCCGCGCCAGAAGGCCCTGGACTGGATGCTGGAGCGGTTCGCCGAGGATGCCCGGCAAGTTGGGGTGGACCCCACCCGGGTCTTCATCACCCACACCGGGGTGCCCGACAATGCCCGGTACATGGCCGACGCGGTGCGCCGGACCCTGCCCGAGGTGCGGGAGATCCTGGAGACCCGGGCGGGAGCGGTCATCGGCAGCCACTGCGGACCGGGGACCATCGGAATTATCTACAAGACAAAGTAGTCACCACGCCAAACAGAGAACCCACCCCGACAGGGGTGGGTTTTCCGCAGCCGGCCGGGGGCTTCACTCGCCCTCCTGCTCCCGGCTCCGGGTCCGGCAGCGATGCCCGTCGTCCAGGCCGACCCGGGCGAGGATGCAACTGCTGTACCGGCTGACCGGGGTGCCGTGCACGGCGATGTACGCCTCCAGGCCGCCGGTACCCCGGTTGTAGGCCGTGAAGGTACGATGCAGGTCGCCGCCGTACCGGTCGTAGAGCCATCGCAGGTAGGCCACGCCGAGGTCGATGGCGTAGGCCGGATCTTCCTGCACCCGCTCCCGGCTCCACTCCGTCTGCAGGAGCCGGGTAGCGATCCACCGGCCGGTGCCGGGGCGGATCTGGGCGATTCCCTCCGCCTGCGCCCGGGAGATGAGCCGGAATTTGTACCGGGACTCCTCCCAGAGCCACGACATCAGAAGTTCGGGCGTAAAGACCTCGTCACTGTTCCGGAGCACCGCCAGGGCCGCGGCCTCGGCAACTTCCAAGGGCATATCGGGATTGGCTTTATGGAAGAGTGCAACCAGTTCCTGGACGGAGCCCACGGTCTCCTGCAGGCGGGCGGCCAGCCGCTCCGTCTCCAGCCTCTGGGCATCCAGGCGGGCGGCCAGGGCTTCGATCCGCGGGTCTACCGGCGGCGGGGGCGGATCCTGGCCGAGGACGCCCCCTGCGGGCCCGAAGGCCACGAGGAGCGCCGCGCAGGCGGCCAGCACCGCTCCCAACCCCAGGTAACGCAATCTCTCCCTCCTCCCTCCCAACCGCCTGTCTGTCGCACATCTCTGAAGTTGCCGGGCCGGGCGGAAACAAACCATCAGCAGTATAC
>QGUP01000124.1 GCA_003242505.1 Bacillota bacterium | reverse complement strand
TATTTCATCGTGTGTCGTCTTGTCATGCGTTTTCTCTTTGTTTTTTGCAAGCACAGAACGCCCTCCCATTGCGTGTTCGGTCTCTGTGGCTCGGAAATAAGGATCTGCGGAAGATGTCGCCGTCTGCCGCTCCGAGGCTGTCCCCCTCACCCCTGGGCGCCGGGCTGGCCGGGGGGAGTCTCCTTCAGCCACTCCGGCGGGACGGGCTTGCGGCCGACAAAGCCTTCCGTCAGGCCGTGGTAGTACTGGACCGACGGCTCGCCGAGCCGCCAGCAGAGCAGGACCTCCTGGCCATCCACCAGGGCCGGGAAGTCCACCAGGCCGCTGTGGATGTCCTGGAGCACCGCGCCCATCTCCTTGATCCGGTTGATGTGGCTCCGGGCCTCCAGCTTCAGGAAGTCCAGTTCTGCCTCCTGGGCGAAGAAGGTGGAAGCATCCACCCGCACCCCCGCCTTCCGGGCCCGCTCCTTCTCCTCCCGCAGCCGGTTCAGCTTCTCTTCCATCTCCGAGAGCAGGGATTGCAGGTACCGGATGAGCCGCTCAAGCTCCGGAATGCAGGCGTTGGCCTCTGCCAGCGTAAAATACCGGACGAACATGGCATACCCCGCCCTACCTGAAAGCGGGACAAGGCCGGAGCCCCGACCCGCATCCTCCGGTTGTTCCTGAAATTATACGGCCAGGGGCCAGTCGCGTCAACTGACCGGGGGCGCGCCCGCCCGCCGGGGCCGCCGGGAACCTTGCCCAGAGCCTGCAGCGTCCTGAGTAGCGAAGGCAAGAGGGGTGACCCGATGTCCGCCGCTCTCGCTATCCACCTCCTTTATAAAGAAGGGGCGCCCCTTGTGGCAAGGCGCCGCAGGCCTGTTGCACGGCCTTTCCCCTACGGGTCCGCCCCCACAGGTCTGTCCCCGTTTTCCGATCAATTACCTCCCCTTTTCCCCTGCCGGAGCGATTGCTAAAATAGAGGAAGTGTCACCGCGCGTCGCCCGGCGGCCAGCGACGGAGCCGCCGGGCGCTTGTGCTAGACCCGGAGGCAAGGTGGGAGGGAATGTCAGGGACCCGATTTCACGCCCGACTGCTCGAGCGCAGGTCCATCGCCGGGCTCGCCCGGGAGATGCGGCGGATTGAGGTGGACCGGGGCGGCATCCCCCTCATGGCCCCCAAGGGGGTCTCCCTGGCGATCCTGGTGGAGCGGGTGCCCACCAAGGCTGCCAACATCATCAAGCAGGAGATCCTGGCCCGGGGCGGGGACCTGGCCACCCCCTGGTCGTGCGCCGACTTTGCCGCGGACGAGGTGGACGTCATCGTCATCGGCAACCTGGTCACCCTCCGGAGCCTGATCGCCAAACTCTACCGGCAGACCGTCTACCACCTGCCGGAGTTCGCCGACGCCCTCCAGGGGGTGCTCGTCCGGACCGTCCCCGGCTACCTGCCCGTGGCCCGGCAGCCCGCCCGCCAGGGGCAGGTGGTGGAAGAGACCCTGGACGACCTCCACGGCGGCCGCATCCCCCTGGGGCCCGGGGGCCGGGCCCGGGGGGTGCCCGAACTGCTGCCGCCGGCCCGGCTGCCCGACCTGCGCTGGGACTTCGGCCGCCGGGTCTGGGGGGTGGCGGTCCTGCCCGCCCCTGGCGCCGGTTCGGAAGCCGGTGCCGGCCTGGAAGCAGTACTGGCGGCGGCGCAGGCGGCAGTGGCCGCCGGCGTCCTGGTCCTGGAACTGGGAGCGCCGCCGGGCGCGGAGGGGTGCCTGGCCGCCCTGGCCGCCCTGCGGCAGGCCTGGCCCGACCGGCTCCTCGCTGTTCCCGTCCGCAGCCCGGAAGAGGCCCGGCAGGCCCTGGCCGGCGGGGCGGACATCCTCCGGGCCGAGGCCGGCCTCGCCCCGGACCTCGCGCCTCTGGTGGAAGCCGCGGGCGGGCACCTGTGGGTGGGGCTGCCCTCCCCCCCGGGGGTCCCGGTGCCCGAGGGGCCGCCGCCCCAGGACACCCCCCGGGGCCGGGACGAGGAGGACTGGGCGGAGGGGATGGCCGCTCTGAGCCGGCAGGCCTGGCAAGTGACCGTCGCCCTTTTTGATGCAGGGCTCAGCCCCGGCCGGTGCATCCTGGACCCAGGCCCGGCCCCGTGGCTGCCGCCGGGTCCGGCGGCCCGCACCCTCACCCGGCGGCTCCGGGAACTGACCAGTTACGGCCCCCCGGTGGCCTTCTCCCCGTGGCCGGGGCCGGTGGCCGCCATGGCTGCGGCCAGCGCCAGGGCCCTCTGCGGCGGCGCCGCCTTCCTGCGGGCGGACGCCCGCACGTGGCCCGAACTGGCCCCGGCCCTGCCGGAGATCGAGGGCCTGCTGGAGTAGGGGAAGAGGTAAGGAGGAACAGCCGATGGCGCAGCTCAAGCCACAGCGCCGACAGTTGGACAACCTGCAACCCTTGCGGGCGGAGAACCGAGAGCCCCGGCCGGTGGACAAGGAGAAGATCAAGGCCGCGGTCCGCATGATCCTGGAAGCGATCGGCGAGGACCCGGACCGGGAGGGGCTCGTGGACACCCCCCGGCGGGTCGCCGACTACTTTGAAGAGGTGACCCTGGGGCTGCGGGTCGACCCGGCCCGGCACCTGGAGGTGACCTTCTCCGAGGAACACGAGGAGATGGTCATCGTCAAGGACATCCCCTTCCAGTCCATCTGCGAACACCACCTGGTGCCCTTTGTCGGCAAGGCCCACGTGGTCTACATCCCCCGGAAGGGCAAGGTGGTGGGGCTCTCCAAGCTCGCCCGGGTGGTGGAGGAGTACGCCCGGCGGCCCCAGCTGCAGGAGCGGCTGACCAGCCAGGTGGCGGACCTGATCATGGAGCGGCTCCAGCCCATGGGGGTGATGGTGGTGATGGAGGCGGAGCACATGTGCATGACCATGCGGGGCGTGCGCAAGCCCGGCGCCGTCACCGTCACCTCCGCGGTGCGGGGGATCTTCCGGAAGAGCGAGGTGGCCCGGAAGGAAGCCCTGGCCCTCATCCGGGGGAACCTCCGCTAGTCGGGCAGACCCGGGACTCAGGCTCTGGGTCTGTGGTCCTATATTCACTTGAAAGTTTGGCAGGAAGGAGAGTCCTTGGTTGAGAATAACCAAACGGTTGGATATCTGTCCCAGGCGGCAGGGGAGTCGAAGGCCGTGACCGCCCCGACCCCTTCCCGGCCTGGCCCCGGGCTCCGCTCCCCTGCCCCGGGGTACCTGGCGGTGGCCGCCGCGGCCACCCTCTGGGGCGTCGCCGGTGCGGTGGCCAAACGGCTCTTTCAGGGCGAGGTCGATGCCCTGCTGCTGGTCGACTTCCGGATGACCCTCGCCTTCCTCGTCCTGCTCCTGTGGCTCGGCTGCACCCGGCCCGCCCTGGTGCGGCTGCCCCGGCGGGAATGGGGACCGGTGGCCCTCTGGGGGCTCGGGGGGATGGCAGCGGTCCAGTTCACCTACCTCTACGCCATCGAGACCACCAACGTGGCCACGGCCATCTTCCTCCAGTACCTGGCCCCCCTGCTGACGGCCCTCTACGTCCGGGTGGTCCGGCGCCAGCCCCTCAGCCCGGCCCTGCTCCTGGCCCTGACCCTGGCCCTGGCCGGTTCCGGGCTCCTGGTCCTCGGCGGCCGGGAGGGGCTGCGGCTCTCTCCCCTGGGCGTCCTCTCCGGCCTGGGCTCCGCGGTAGCCCTCTCCTTCTACACCCTCCACGGCAGCCAGCTGGTGGAGCGGCTCAACTCCTGGACGGTGCTCCTCTGGGGCCTGGGCATCGGGAGCCTCCTCTGGCACCTGATCCTGCCCCCCTGGCAGGCCCTGGCCCAGGTCCGGTCTCCCTGGCTGTGGGGCTATTTCCTCTACATCGCCGTCCTGGCCACGGTGGTCCCCTTCGGCCTCTACCTCTGGGGACTCCGGAGCCTGCCGCCCACTCCGGCAGTGATCATGGGCACCCTGGAGCCCGTGGTGGGGGCCGCCGCGGCCTGGGTGCTGGTGGGGGAGGCCCTCACCCCGGTCCAGATCCTCGGGGCCCTGGCGGTGCTGGCCGGGGTGACCGCGGCCCAGCTGGGGAATGCCGCGGCCCAGGGGTAGTGGCCACCGGAGGAGCGGCGCATCGGTCCAGGCCCACAAGACGAAAGGCCCGCCGCTGGGGCGGGCCGGGGCTCTGCGGGTCCGTCCCGTCCGTCCATACCGCTCAGTCCATGGAGAAGAGCTCTTTCAGGCGCTTGACGTTGGCCCGGCTGACCGGCACCTCGCTGTGGTTCTTGTCCTTCATCCGCAGGAGGTAGGCCCCGTTGAAGTAGGGGCTCAGTTCCCGCACCTGGTAGATGTTGATCAGGTAGCTCCGGTGGCAGCGGAAGAACTGGTCGCTGGGCAGCCGTTCGGTCAGCTCCTGGAGGGTGTACCGGGTCAGCAGCCGCTCCGAATAAGTCTGTACATACACGTTGTATCCCTCGGAGAAGATGTAGACGATCTCGTCCAGGGGTACCGGAATCTGCCGCCCGTCCCGCTCGCAGAGGACCCAGTTCAGGGTCGGGCCCTTCCGCCCCTCCCGGGCCGGCGGCTCGCCCCGGTCCCCCTCCCCCTGCCCGGACCCGCCGTGCATCTCCCTGAGCCGCTGGATGGTCTCCGCCAGCCGCTCGTCATCGAAGGGCTTGAGCAGGTAGTCCACGGCCCGAAGGGCAAAGGCCGGCACGGCGTAGTGCTCGTAGGCGGTGACGAAGACCACCTTCGGCGGGACCGGGCGGTTCTTGAGCTGGGCCGCCAGGTCGATCCCGCTCATGCCCGGCATCTGCACGTCGAGGAAGATCACGTCGTAGTCCAGGGCTTCGATCAGTCGGAGTGCCTCCCGGGCGTTGGTCGCCTCACCGATGATCTCCACATCCGGATGCTTCTCCAGCATGTACCGGAGTTCCATCCGGGCGGGATACTCGTCGTCGACGATCAGCGCCTTCAGCACCACCGGCATTCCGCTCCCTTGCAACGAGAAGTCACCAGCACCGTATTGCGAGCAGTTCCCACCCCTGCCGGGCGGCGCACCGGTCCCCGCCCGGCCCGCCGAGCCAGGGCCGCCGTCCGTCGGGCACCGGCAGGACACCACCGCCGGCGGAAGGTGACCGGCTATGAGGGAGGAACCCATGAACAGCCTCTGGTCCCATCCCCGGGCCGCCGAACTGGTACTGCTGCTGATACGGATTCTGCTCATCCCGGTCGTCGCCCTGCTGCCGCTGGTCAGCGATTACCGGGCGGCCGGCCGCCAGAGTCTGCTGGTCCTGGCCTACACCCTGATCACCGGGGCCCTCTACCTCCGGCTCCGGCAGACCTGGCGCCAGCCCCGGGAGAGGCCCTCCCGGCTCTGGGGGCTGGTCTACCTGGCCGACGCCGCGGTGGTGACCGCGGCCGTCGGCCTGCGGGGGGGTCTGCGCTCCGACGCCTACCACTTCTACCCCCTGATTGCGGCCCAGGCCAACCTCATCCACGGACCCAGGGCGGGGCTCATCGTCAGCCTGGGCTGCGCCCTGGCGTACCTCGCCACCGTGGCTGTGGTGCACGGGGACCTGACGAGCCGGGCCTTCCTGCGCAGCGCGTACCTGGTCCTCCTCGGCGGGGTGATCGGCATCCTCTCCGGCCGGGAGCGGCAGGCCCGGTCCTGGGCCCTCACAGACTTCAAGACCCACCTGCCGAACTTCCGGGCCTTCCACGCGCGGCTGCTCCAGGCCCTGGAGCACGCCCGGGCTACCGGCCAACCCCTGGCGGTGGCCTTCCTGGACGTGGACGATTTCAAGCACCTGAACGCCACCATCGGCCACCCCGGAGCGGATACGGTCCTGCAACAGGTGGCGGACCTCCTGGCCTCCCTGCTCCAGCCCGAGGATTTCCTCGCCCGGTACGGCGGCGAGGAGTTCACCCTGCTCCTCCGGGGGGCCGACTGCCAGACCGCCCTGGAGCGGACGGAGCGGATCCGCCAGACGGTGGCGCGGCACCCCTTCACCTGCCCGGGGTGCCCCCATCCCATCTACGTCACCCTCAGCGCAGGGGTCGCCGCCTTCCCGGACCACGGCACCACCCCCCGGCAACTCCTGGAGGCGGCGGACCGGGCGCTGCGGCGGGCCAAGTCCCGGGGAAAGAACCAGTGCTGCCTCGCGGCGGCCCCTGGCGTCCCCCCGGCCGGTGCCCGGGTGCCGTCCCAGTCCCCGTACACCTGGTGGCAGGCCCCCCGGCGGTAAGGGGATCACCTGTCACGGCGGGCCGCAGGTCGCCGACCTGCGGCCCGCAGCCCTTTTCCGCCGGTCGATGCCCTCCTTGTCTGCCGGCCTATGCCGTCCGCCGGCCTATGCCCTCCGGCCCCCGGGGCCGGTCCCGGCACCGACCCCGACCGGTGCCGCCGTCCCCCGC
>QGUP01000123.1 GCA_003242505.1 Bacillota bacterium | reverse complement strand
CCGACGGAGACCGAGTCCAAGGAGACCCTGGACCGGTTCATCGACGCGATGATCCGGATCTACCACGAAGCCCACCAGGAGCCGGAGAAGGTGAAGGCGGCGCCGACCCGGACCCCGGTGGGCCGGCTGGACGAGGCCCTGGCGGCCCGGCGGCCCGACATCCGCTGGCGGCGGGAGCAAGGTTGAGTGCCTGCCAGGTGGCTGCCGCCCCCGCACCGGCCCGGTGCGGGGGCGGCCTGCGCAGGTGGGGAGGGAGCCTGAGGCGATGCGGGTCCTGGCGGAGATCGAGGAAATCGCCCGGGGGTTCAGCGGCCGGCTCGGGGTCTGGGCCTGCCGGGTGGACGGGGGCGAGCCGGTGGCGTATGGCGCCGAGGAGCCCTTCCCCACCGCCTCCACCATCAAGGTGCCGATCCTGTACGAGGTCTTCCGGCAGGCCGGGGAGGGCCGGTTCCGCCTCGAGGATCCCCTGCCCCTCACCCGGGAGAACCAGGTCCCGGGCTCCGGGGTGCTGAAGGACCTGACCCCGGGGATCGCCCTGCCGGTGCGGGACTACTGCACCCTCATGATCACCGTCAGCGACAACACCGCCACCAACGTCCTCCTGGACCTGGTGGGGGTGGAGGCGGTGACCCGCTCGATGGCGGCCATCGGCCTGCACCGGACCCGGCTCTACCGGAAGATCTTCCAGGGGAGCGGCCCCCTGGCGGAGAGCACCCCGGCGGACCTGGGCCGGCTGCTGCTGGGCCTCGCCCGGGGGGAGTGGCTCACCCCCGGGGCCTGCGCCGAGATGCTGGGGATGCTCTACCGGCAGCAGCACAAGGAGATGCTCACCCGGTATATCGACGACTACCAGTTCGAGGAGGAGGAGATGGGCCGCTGCCCCGTCCGGGTGGCCTCGAAGAGCGGCTGGAGCGACGACGTCCGGGCGGACGTGGGTCTCATCGAGACCCCCTCCGTCCGGTATGTGGTGGCGATCATGTCCAAGGGCTGCCGGGATGAGCGGGCGCCCCCGGACCCCGGGGGGGCCATCGTCCTGGCCCTGCTCTCGCGGGCTCTTTACGACCACTTCACGACCCTCGCCGGGCCGACGCCCCGGCGGTGAGAAGGTGACCGGCCAGAGCCTGCCCATCGACGCTATCCTCCCGACCCTGACAGAGACCCTCCGCAACCGGACCGCCGCGGTGCTGGTGGCGCCCCCCGGCGCCGGCAAGACCACCCGGGTGCCCCTGGCCCTGCTGCCCGAGCCGTGGCTTGCGGGCAAGAAGATCCTGATGCTGGAGCCCCGGCGGCTGGCGGCCCGGGCCGCGGCCCGCTACATGGCCGCCACCCTCGGGGAGCCGGTGGGGGAGACGGTGGGCTACCGGATGCGGCTGGAGACCCGGGTGGGGCCCCGGACCCGGATCGAGGTGATCACCGAGGGGGTGCTGACCCGACTCCTTCAGGCGGACCCGGCCCTGGAGGGGGTGGGGCTGGTCATCTTCGACGAGTTCCACGAGCGGAGCCTCCACGCGGACCTTGGCCTCGCCCTGTGCCTCCAGTCCCAGGCCTTCCTCCGGGAGGACCTGCGGATCCTGGTCATGTCCGCCACCCTCGACGCCGAGCCGGTCGCGGCCCTTCTGGGGGATGCCCCCGTCCTCCGGTGCGAGGGCCGCAGCTACCCGGTGGAGACCCGGTACCTCGAGCGCCGGCCGGAGGGGCGGATCGAGCCCCTGGTGGCCCGGACGGTGCTGGAGGCCCTGGAGCGGGAGGAGGGGGACATCCTGGTCTTTCTCCCTGGCGCGGCGGAGATCCGCCGGGTCCAGGCCCTCCTCGCGGAGGCGGGCCTCGGCCCCGGGGTTCACGTCCGGCCGCTGCACGGCAGCCTCCCCCAGGAGGAGCAGGACCGGGCCATCGCCCCCTGCCCGCCCGGGGAGCGGAAGGTGGTCCTGGCCACCGCCGTCGCCGAGACCAGCCTGACGGTGGAGGGGGTCCGGGTGGTGGTGGATTCGGGGCTCATGCGGATCCCCCGGTTCTCCCCCCGGACGGGGATGACCCGGCTGGAGACGGTGCCCGTCTCCCGGGCCGCGGCAGACCAGCGCCGGGGCCGGGCGGGCCGGCTCGGCCCGGGGGTCTGCTACCGGCTCTGGACCGAGGCGGAGGACCGGCAGCTTCTCCCCCAGACCCCGCCGGAGATCCTGGCCGCGGACCTCGCCCCCCTGGCCCTGGAACTGGCGGCCTGGGGGGTGAAGGACCCCGGGGAGCTGCGCTGGCTCGACCCGCCGCCGGCCGCGGCCTTCCGCCAGGCCCAGGAGCTTCTCTGCCGGCTGGGGGCCCTGGCCCCCGACGGGACCATCACCCCCCACGGCCGGCGGATCGCAGAACTGGGGATGCACCCGCGCCTGGGCCATATGGTCGTGACGGCGATTCCCCTGGGTCTCGGGGGCCTGGCCTGCGAGGTGGCGGCGCTCCTTAGTGACCGGGACATCTTCCGGGGGGAGCGGCTCGGAGGTGAGGGGGGCCTGCCCGACGCGGACCTCCGGCTCCGGGTCGAGGCCCTGCACCGGCTCCGGGCCGGCGACCGGCCCGACCGGGCGGCGCCGCCGGGGACGGTGGTCGACCTCGCCGCCGCCCGCCGGGCCCTGGCGGAGGCCGAGCACTGGCAGCGCGTCCTCAGGGTGCCGCCGGGGCGGCCGGGGGAGGTGGAGGCCTGCGGGCTCCTCCTGGCCTTCGCCTACCCGGACCGGATCGCCCAGCGCCGGGGGGAGGGGCGGTTTGTCCTGCGCAGCGGCCGGGGGGCGGCCCTTTCCCACCCCCAGCCCCTGGCGGCCGCGCCGTACCTGGTGGCCGCGGAGCTGGACGACCAGGGGCCCGAGGGCCGGATCTTCCTGGCGGCGCCGGTGGAGCTGAAGGATCTCGAAGCCCACCCGGCCGGCGAGATCGAGGAGGAGGCTCAGGTCACCTGGGACCGCAGCGCCCAGGCGGTCCGGGCCCGGTGGCGCCGGCGGCTGGGGGCCCTGGTGCTCCGGGAGGGGCCTCTGGCCGACCCGGACCCCGAGGCGGTGCTGGCGGCGCTCCTCGACGGCATCCGGACCCAGGGGCTGGAGATCCTGCCCTGGACCCGGGCGGCCCGGCAGCTCCGGGACCGGCTCCGGTTCCTCCACCGGCTGGAGCCGGGCTGGCCCGACGTTTCCGACGAGGCGCTCCTGGCCACCCTGGACCAGTGGCTGGCGCCCCACCTCTGGGGGATGCGGAGCCGGGACGACCTCCAGGGGCTGGACCTCTACCAGATCCTCCTCGGGATGCTCACCCGGGAGCAGCGCCGGGAGCTGGACGAACTGGCCCCCACCCACCTCACGGTCCCCAGCGGCTCCCGGATCCCCATCGACTACAGCGACCCCGAGGCCCCGGTGCTGGCGGTCCGGATCCAGGAGATCTTCGGCCTCCGGGAGACCCCGCGGATCGCCCGGGGCCGGGTGCCCCTCACCCTCCACCTGCTCTCCCCGGCCCACCGGCCGGTCCAGGTGACCCGGGACCTGGAGAGCTTCTGGCGAACCGGCTACTTCGAGGTGCGCAAGGAACTCCGGGGCCGGTACCCCAAGCACTACTGGCCCGACGACCCCCTCAGCGCCACCCCGACCCGGGGGACCCGACCTGGGAAATAGCGGGCCCCAGGCCGGCTGGACAGGGGGCCAGGGGTGTGGGAGAATGGGGCCGGCAGCCTGATGCGACGGAGGCGACGGAATTGTCCCGGCGGACGAACCACGATGAGAGCCCGACCCTCCGGGAGCGGCGCTGGCGGCTGTTGGACACCGGCTTTGCCAGCGGCCCCCGGAACATGGCGATAGATGAGGCGGTCCTCCTGGCCCACAGCCGGGGCGAGGTGCCCCCCACCCTGCGGTTTTACGGCTGGGAGCCGCCGGCGGTGAGCATCGGCTACTTCCAGCGGATGGCCGGGGAGGTGGACCTGGAGGCCTGCCGGCGCCTGGGCTACGGCTGGGTCCGCCGGCCCACCGGCGGCCGGGCCATCTTCCACCACCGGGAGCTTACCTATTCGGTGGTCATCCGGGAGGAACTCTTGCCCGGCGGGGTGATCGAGACCTACCGGTTCCTGGCCGCGGGGCTCCTGGCGGGGCTCCGGCGGCTGGGGGCGCCGGCGGAGATGGCCGGCGGGGAGAAGGACCCCCGGGCCCTGGGGGCCGAAGCCTCCCCGGCCTGCTTCGACACCCCTTCGGCCTACGAGCTGGTGGTGGGGGGCCGGAAGATCGTCGGCAGCGCCCAGACCCGCCGGGCGGGGACCATCCTCCAGCACGGGAGCATCCTCCTGGACCTGGACGTGGACCTGACCTTCACCCTGCTCAAGGTGCCGCCGGAGAGCCGGGAGGCGGCCAAGGCCCACCTCCGGAGCCGGGCCACCAGCCTCCGGGAGGCCCTGGGCCGGGAGGTCTCCTGGGCGGAGGCCAGGGACGCGTTCATCGCCGGCTTTGCTGAGGCCCTGGGGATCACCCTCACCCCCGGGGAGCTGACCCCGGCGGAGGTGGCAGAGGCGGATCGGCTGGAGGCAGAGAAGTACGGCCACGATAGCTGGAACCTGCGGCGGTAGGGAGGCAGGGAAGAATGAACCTGGCGCAGTTCGACCCGGAGGTGTACGAGGCGATCCAGAACGAGGCCCGCCGGCAGCGGGAGAAGATCGAACTCATCGCCTCGGAGAACTTTGTGCCCCGGGCGGTCCTCGAGGCCATGGGCAGCGTGCTGACCAACAAGTACGCGGAGGGCTACCCGGGCCGGCGGTACTACGGCGGCTGCGAGTACGTGGACGTGGTGGAGGAACTGGCCCGGCAGCGGATCAAGCGGGTCTTCGGCGCCGAGCACGCCAACGTCCAGCCCCACTCGGGCGCCCAGGCCAACCAGGCGGCCTATGCGGCTCTCCTCCAGCCCGGGGACACGGTGATGGGGATGAGCCTGGCCGAGGGCGGCCACCTCACCCACGGCTCGCCGGTCAACTTCTCCGGCAAGCTCTACCGGTTCGTCTCCTACGGGGTCGACCCGGAGACGGAGCGGATCGACTACGACGAGGTGGCCCGCCTCGCCCGGGAGCACCGGCCCAAGCTGATCGTCGCCGGGTATTCGGCCTACCCCCGGGTCATTGATTTTGCCCGGTTCCGGGAGATCGCCGACGAGGTGGGCGCCTACCTGATGGTGGATATGGCCCACTTCGCCGGCTTGAGCGCCACCGGCTACTACCCGAACCCGGTGCCTCATGCCCACGTGGTCACCTCCACCACCCACAAGACCCTCCGGGGACCCCGGGGCGGGCTGATCCTCTGCAAGGCGGAACTGGCCAGGGCGGTGGACAGCGCCGTCTTCCCGGGCACCCAGGGCGGGCCCTTGATGCACGTCATCGCCGCGAAGGCTGTGGCCTTCAAGCAGCTCGAGACCCCGGAGTTCCGGGAGTACTGCGGCCAGATTGTGAAAAACGCCCAGGCCCTGGCGAGGGCCCTCATGGACCGGGGCTTCCGGCTGGTCTCCGGCGGCACCGACAACCACCTGATGCTGGTGGACCTCCGGCCCCAGGGGCTCACCGGCAAGGAGGTGGAGCAGCTGCTGGACCGGGTTGGCATCACGGTGAACAAGAACGCCATCCCCCGGGACCCCCAGAAGCCGACGGTCACCTCCGGCATCCGCATCGGCACCCCGGCGGTCACCACCCGGGGGATGAAGGAGCCGGAGATGGAGGAGATCGCGGACCTGATCGCGACGGCCATCCACAACCGGCACAACGAGACCGAACTCCGGCGGGTGGCGGAGCGGGTCCGGGCCCTCACCAGCCGGTTCCCCCTGGTGGCCGGGGAGGAGTAGGGCATGATGGGGCACCCTAACCCGGGGGAGGTGGTGAGGGTGCCCAAGATCGAGGTCTACTGCACCGTCAGTTCCTGCGACTACTGGGGCCAGGGCAACCACTGCTTCGCCGAGAAGATCCTGGTGGTGAGCGACGCGGCTGCATCGGACTGGCCGGACAGCATCGACGCCCCCGGGGCGCAGATGCTGCCCACGACCCCCGTGCAGCACTGCATGGCCACCGCCTGCAAGACCTTCCGGCCCCGGGGGAGCAACCGGGGGCCGGTGCAGGAACTCCTGCCCCACGAGGCTTACCTGAAGGGCCAGGGCGGCGCCGGCGGCGGCACTGGCGGCACCTCCGGCGGGTAAGCGTGGCGGGCTGACGCCCGCGGTGGAAAGAAGATGCGCCGAGGGCTGCGGCGATGGCCGCAGCCCTCGGCGCGTCCCCCAGGTCTGTTCGAGGCCTACTCACCGGGTGCCCGGGTCGGCAGCGCTTGGTACGGCGCCCCCAACCCGTGGCCCCGGGCCCCCTCCCGGGCCTCGGGGGGCTGTTTGCG
>QGUP01000560.1 GCA_003242505.1 Bacillota bacterium | reverse complement strand
CCTCCGGGCCCTGGGGATCCCCTACCGGGTGGACCCGAAGATCGTCCGGGGGCTGGATTACTACACCAAGACGGTCTTTGAGGTGCTGCACCCCCAGCTCGGGGCCCAGAGCGCCCTCTGGGGCGGCGGCCGGTACGACGGGCTGGTGGAGCACCTGGGGGGCAAACCCACCCCCGGCGTGGGCTTTGCCATGGGGATGGAGCGGATGCTGATGGTGCTCGACGAGATGGGCATCCCCCTGCCCCCGCCGCCCCGGCAGGACCTCTTCTTCGCCGTCCTGGGCGAGGCGGCCCGCCGGGCGGCGCTGCCGGTGGTCTACGCCCTCCGGCGCCAGGGGTTGGCGGTGGACCTGGACTACCTGGGCCGCTCCCTGAAGGCCCAAATGAAGTACGCCGGCCGGCTCGGCGCCCGGTTTGTGGCCATCCTGGGCGAGAGCGAGCTGGAGCGGGGCGTGGTGGTCCTCCGGGACATGGACCAGGGGCAGCAGCGGGAGGTGCCCCTGACGGCAGAAGCACTGGCACAAGCGCTTGTGGAGGCGATGCGGCCATGACGACCCATCACGAAGGGCTGACCGTTGCCACCCTGGAAGGGATGAAACGGACCCACGGCTGCGGCGAGATGGAGCTGGGCCTGGTGGGCCGGGAAGTTGTCCTCTGCGGCTGGGTCCAGCGGCGCCGGGACCTGGGCGGGGTGATCTTCATCGACCTGCGGGACCGGTCGGGGATCGTTCAGGTGGTCTGCGACCCCCAGGTCTCCCCGGCGGCCTTTGCCGCTGCGGAGGGGGTGCGGAGCGAGTATGTCCTGGCGGTCCGGGGCACGGTGAAGGAGCGGCCTCCGGCCCAGGTGAACCCCAACCTCCCCACCGGGAGGGTGGAGGTCCACGCGGCGGAGGTCCGGGTCCTGAGCCCGGCCAAGACCCCGCCCTTCTACATCCAGGACGACCTGGATGTGAGCGAAGACCTCCGGCTCCGGTACCGGTACCTCGACCTGCGCCGGCCGATCATGCAGAAGGGTCTGATCCTCCGGCACCGGGTGACCAAGGCGGTCCGGGACTACTTCGACGCCCACGGGTTCCTGGAGATCGAGACCCCGTTCCTCACCCGCAGCACCCCGGAGGGGGCCCGGGACTACCTGGTGCCCTCCCGGGTCAGCCCGGGGAAGTTCTACGCCCTGCCCCAGTCCCCCCAGCTCTTCAAGCAGCTCTTGCAGGTGGCGGGGTTTGAGAAGTACTTCCAGATCGTCCGGTGCTTCCGGGACGAGGACCTCCGGGCCGACCGGCAGCCGGAGTTCACCCAGATCGACGTGGAGATGTCCTTCGTCACCCGGGAGGACGTCCTGGAAGTGATGGAGGGGCTGGTGGTCCACGTCTTCCGGGAGACCCTCGGGATCGAGATCCCCCGGCCCTTCCCGCGGATCACCTACCAGGAGGCCATGGAGAAGTACGGTTCCGACAAGCCGGACCTGCGCTTTGGCCTGGAGATGGTAGACCTCTCGGACCTCCTCCGGGACTCGGAGTTCAAGGTCTTCTCCGGCACCATTGCCGCCGGCGGGGTGGTGAAGGCCCTCCGGGCGCCGGGGTGCGGCGGCTTCTCCCGGAAGGAGATCAGCGAGCTGGAGGAGGTCGCGAAGACCTACAAGGCAAAGGGGCTGGCCTGGCTCGCCCTGCCGCCTGCAGAGGGGGGCGAGGTCCGGGGGCCGGTGGCCAAGTTCCTGCGGCCCGAGGAGCTTGAGGCCGTCCGGGAGCGGACGGGGGCCGCGCCCGGGGACCTCATCCTCTT
>QGUP01000559.1 GCA_003242505.1 Bacillota bacterium | reverse complement strand
CACGAGAACTACGCCTTCTTGGCCGTCCGGCTCGACAGGGCCAGGCGCCGGCCCCAGCCTGGCGCTCCGATGGGCGGGCTGAAGTCGTCGCCCGCCCCGGCCCTGGTGGCCCTGGCCAGGCCCTCCGGCCCCTCCGCTTCGTAGATCCCCCACAGCCGCTGGATGGCGGCCTCCATCAGCGCCGGCCCAGGCCGCTCCCACCCCAGTTCCCGGAGTGCCGCCGTCATCTCATCCCACCGGCGGGCCAAGAGCGGCCGCACTCGTGCCGTCACGGGCCGGCTCCGGCTGCTCTGGTTCGGCATCCTGTCCCTCCTCTTGAAACCCCCATTCCGAGGTGTTACACCGGGTGTAACAGCCTGGGCTTGTCCATGGATAGGCAAGGGCTTGACGCATTCCGGCGCTGCCCGTAGAATGGCAGCGACAGGGGTAGGCTATGGCCCCTGTTCCCCCTAGTCGTCGGCCGGTGCTGTTGCCGCAGCGCCGGCCTTTTCCCATTTGATGCCCTGATCCTCCAGCCACTGGCGGACCCGGGGGTCGGCCTGCGCCTCCCGCATGAACCAGGTGGTGACGTGGGCATACCCCACATCAGCCGACACTTGAACGGCCAGGCCGGGCCCCTCGGGGCGGCGAAACTGGTCCACCCGGACCAAACGCCACAGGTGTACCGGGACCAGCTGGACAAACTTCACCCACCACAGGCCGACAGCGGCCCGCATCCCGGTCCACTCCACCCAGGCCCCGTGCTTCATCAGCGTTTCAACAGCCTCCTGGCACTCCCGCAGCGCCTCACGGTCCACCCTGGTCACCTCCTCTTTCAGGGCTTGTCCACCGCCCGGGGTTACGCCCGGGCCCGGGCCTGCGCTTCCTGTTCCTTCAGGCACCTCTCCAAAGTCCGGCGGACCAGCCACCGCGCTGCCTCCAGGAGCGGCCGGGGGTAGACCGGGCCGTACACCGAGACCTGCTCCTGCTCCGCCGGGTGTTCGAGCTGCGGAGCCTCCAGCTCCAGCTTGACCACCGCCGCCACCTCCTTGCGGCATGGCTATGCGCCGGCACGGAGCCGAACCGTGGGAACAGTTTCCACGTCACGTGCCGTAGGGGTGCTTATGCGCCCTTCGGGTCCGGGGGCCAAATCTCGTCTGGCGACACCCCCAGAGCCTGGGCGATGGCCCGGGCAGTTTCGTACCGAGGAGACCGACGCCCCCGTTCGAGCAAGCGGATAGCCTCTCGGGAGCAACCGACGAGCTTTGCCAACTGGTTGCGGGACAGCCCCTTCTGCTCCCGAAGCTCCCGCAGCCGGCTCAAACGAGTCACCTCCTGTAAACGATTGTTGCCTTGTGGCTCTATTATATGGTCAACATACGTTGCTAGTCAACGCCTCATTTGTTTCGTTGTCAGCATCTGTTGCCGGCGGCGACAATGTATGAGGCAGGCCGTGACGAAAGGGGGGGCCGGAACTGGAACGGCTTAGACAGCTGCGCCTGGAACGCGGCCTATCCCAGGCCGAACTGGCCGCAAAGGTCGGTATTTCCCGTCAGGCTGTGGCCCAATACGAACGAGGAGAACGAACGCCGTCGGGAGACATCCTGGTCCGCCTGTCTCACGTCCTGGGCGTTTCCAGCGCCTACCTCCTGGGCATGACAGATAACCCAGAACGAGACGACCGCCTCCCCCCAGACTGGGAAGCGGTCGTAGAAGAGGCTTTGCGTGACGGCTTCAGTCCCGACGATGTTCGGAAGGCACTGAAGATGCTACGGGTGGCCCTGGGCAAGGAGGCCCAGG
>QGUP01000558.1 GCA_003242505.1 Bacillota bacterium | reverse complement strand
CCGCCAGGATCCCCGCCAGCATCTTGGCCGTCGTGGTCTTCCCGTTGGTGCCGGTAATGACCGCATGGCCGCCCGGCGTCTGGGCGGCCAGCGCCGTCAGGATCCCGGGGTCCACCAGCCGGGCCACCCGACCCGGCAGGCTCGACCCGGCCCTGCCAGCGGCCCGGGCGGCCGAGAGCACCAGTTTACCGGCCCACAGGGCGAGTAGGCTTCGCAGTCCCATGCCGAAGGGTCATCTCCAGCTTCGGAACCGGTTTCGCGATGCCGTTATATTATAGCGCCTACACTGCCCCCCCTCAAGGGAAGCCCCGGCGCACCGGCGCCTGCTGGCAGGGCGAGGAAATCACCGCCGGGGCGGCGAAAATACGCATAGCGAAGCAAGGGAGGGATCTGCCATTTCGCCGCCAGGCAGCCGGGCTGGCGCCCGGGGTTCCGCGGGTGGCCGCCCCGCCCCCCAGGCTTCCGCCGGCGTTCGGCAAGCCCCCCGGGGCCCGGGGCCCGGGAAGGGAGCCGGCGCCCGCCGGGGGCGCTCACCGGCCCTGGGCCTCCTCCTGTGGGGCGCAGCGGCCGTCGCGGCCGGCGTGGCCACCGCCCTGGCTGTGGCCCTGGCCCAGGATCTCCCCCTGCGGGCCGTTGAGGCAACACCGGACCAGGGTACGCCCCAGCGGGCCGTGGCAGGGCCCCAGGAGCCGAGCGCCGCCCATCTGGCCGGGGAAGCCACCCGACACCCGGGTGCCTCCCCGGCGGCCCCAGGAGCCGCGCCAGACCAGGACGCGGACTCGGCCGCGGCCGGCGCTGCCCCGGTCCCACCCGGGGAAGGCCCTGCCCCGGCCGCGGCCGGCGCCCCGGACCTGCCGGGCTGGCCCGACCCGGTGGACCTCGCCCGGACCTTTGTCCAGCTGGCGGCGACGGGGAACCCGGCGGTGGCGGCGACCCTCCTCCCGGACCGGGAGGTGCCCTACGGGCGCCTCGGGGACCTCGGGGTCACTCCGGAAGAGGGCGGCGCGCTCCTGCCCGGGCCCCAGCCGGGGGCCGGGGAGCAGGTGCTCCTGCCCGTCACCTTCCGGCGGTCGGGCCGGCAGGCCCGGGGCTACCTCCGGGTACTGGTGGCCCCGGTCCGGGACGGCTACCGGGTCGCGGGTGTGGAGGGGCCCATCGCCCCCCGGGAGGACTGGCAGCCCTTCGACCTCCCCCTCCAGGGCGCCGACCGGGGGCCGCTGCCGGCCCTGGCGGGCCCGGCCGTCCTCTGGACCCCCCGGCGTCCGGAGCCCGGCCTCGTGGAGACCATGGAGGGACTGCGCCGGACCCTGGCGGGGCAGGTGCCGGTGCTGCTGGCCGTCGACCTCGCCACCCCCGGCGGCTGGGACCGGACCGCCCGGGCCCAGGGCTGGCAGGGACCGGTGGTCTACGTCCGGGGCTACCTCGACCGCTTCCCACTGCCCGCGGACTGGCCCTTCCTGGGGGCTCGGGGGGTGCTGGTCCACCCCGACGGCCGGGTGGTCGCAAGCCTGGGGGAACTGGACCCAGCCCGGTACGGCCTGCCCCCGGAGCGGCTGCCGGAGGTGGCCCTCCGGGTGCTCCAGGGGTACGGCCTCCTCCGGCCGCCGGGGTGATGCAGGTTACAGCACCTTGCTCAGGAACTCCCGGGTCCGGGGGTGCCGGGGGGCCGACATCACCTCCGCCGGCGGCCCTTCTTCCACGATCACCCCGCCGTCCATGAAGATCACCCGGTCCGCGACCTCCCGGGCAAAGCCCATCTCGTGGGTGACCACTAGCATGG
>QGUP01000122.1 GCA_003242505.1 Bacillota bacterium | reverse complement strand
ATAATAGACGGGCCCCCGCCCCGGTGGAGCGGCGCCCGCGGGGCCCCCCGCCCCCCCCGCGCCCCATCCCGCCGCTCCGGAAATCTACGCCGCCGCAGCACCGGTCCCCTCCTGCCGGTCCGGGACCCCCTGCCCCGGGGGCCTGTTCCCTAACTATCCATATCCCGGGGCCGGCGCCGGCAGGACCGGCGGGGCCCGGGAAAACGAAAAACAGGACGGGCATGCAACCCGTCCTGTGGACGTCTTTGGGCAGGTGCCTTCTGGTGCGCTTCCCCTGGGGGCGCACCCCTCTGGGCTCAGGCCCGGCCCTCGGCCACCGCCGTCGGGTGCGGCTCGGCGGAGGTCACCAGGATCGCGCCCTTGGCGCAGACCTCCTCGCACTCCCGGCAGCCCACGCAGGCGTTGGGCCTGGTCAGAACGGCGATGCCCTGGAAGGGGCCGTCGCCGACGATCTCCAGGCAGTCGAAGGGGCAGATGTCCACGCAGAACTCGCAGCCGCTGCACAAGACCGGGTCGATGACCGGCTTGGGCCAGTCCTGGCGCTTGGGAATCCGGGGCTTGTAGACCCCAAACTCGTCAGCAATCGCCATCACCGGGCAGACCCGGACGCAGGCGTCGCAGTCGATGCAGAGCTTGGGGTCGATGACGTGGAGTTGCTTCCGCTCGCCGCTGATGGCCTCCGTCGGGCAGACGGAGACACAGGCGGTGCAGCCGATGCACTTGTCGTCGATGTAGTGGGCCATGGTGTATCCCTCCTCGGGACGGCCCGGAGCGGCCCCCGGGCCGGCGGCCGCATATCATAAATTGTACAACGAAATCAAACCGAGGTCAACGGGCCCCCGTCACCGGACCTCCGCCACATGCCGCTGCCACCGAGCCCCGGTCGCCGGGCCCCGGTCACCGGGTCTCGGTCACCGGGCCCCGGCCAGGGGCCACCCCTCAGCGGGCCCCGGGCCGCCCCTTGCCGGCGGCTGCCTGCCGGTCCGCAGCCTGCCGGAGCCGCCGGGTGATCCGGACCCGCTCCCGGGGGTCGAGCCGCTCGGGGCCGGCCAGTTGCCGGAGCCGGTCCCCAAGGTGCTCCGGGTTCAGGACCAGCACCCCGCCCTGGTCCTCCTCCCCGGGCTGCACCAGCCGCCGGGTGAGGACCACCACCGGCAGGGGCGGCGGGACGGAGACGCCTGCCGCTGCGCCGGTCGCCGCCACCCACTCCGCCGCGGCCCGGGCCCGGTCCCGGGCCGCAGCCAGTCGCTTCGGCGCCCGGCGCCGCCAGGTGGACTGGGGCATGGGGTCCAGGACCACCGCGGCCAGGCCCCCGGGCCCTACCACCAGGTACTCCGGCGCCCCGGCGGGGCCCCGGCCCTCGGCCCAGTCGGTGATGATGAAATCCGGCTCCAGGGCCTTGAGGGCCGCCTCCACCCGCCGGCGCCCCCGGTCCGTCTGCTGGTGGCTGAGGGCCAGGTTCCCGACCACGCCCATCAGCAGGAGGCCGATCATCCCGGCCATCTTCAGCAGGGGAATCTGGTACCGGGCCACCGCCTGGAAGAGCCCGCCCACCGCCAGCGCGAGGAGGGCCATTGCGATCCAGTACCGGGTCACCGTCGCACTCCCCCGACTCTTGCCTTAACGCCCCCGGACCCTGGCTCCTCACCGGCCGGTAGGCCGGGCCCAGGCCCTGGCTCCGCACCGGCCGGTACGCCTGCCCCCGGGACATGGCTCCCTCGCCGGCCGCCCGGCCGGTCCCCGGCCTCTCCCGGTGATACGGGGGCCGGAGCCCGAGGCGAGGCGCCCCGCCGGCTCCGGCCACCCGCGGTTACTTCTTGCCCAGCCCCATCAGGTACCGGACCAGGAGGTCCATCTCCTCCGGGCTCAGCTTGTCGCCGTAGGAGGGCATGAACCCGGAGGGCTCGGCCACGATCTTGTTCCCCTCGCTCAGGTCAAGCTCGGGACCGGCGTTCAGCCGGCTGGAAGCCCAGTAGACCGGCATCCGCTCATCGCCGGGCACCGACTTGGGATCCGAGATCCAGCGGCGCAGCCACTCCTCGTCCACGCCCCAGGTCCCGACGTAGGTCAGGTCCGGACCGATGGCACCGCCGTAGTTGCCGATGGTGTGGCAGGCCAGGCAGGAGGGGTTGATCTTGTCCCGGATCAGCAGCTTGGCCTCCCGGTTCTCCTCCGGGGTGAGGCCCGTCGCGTCGGGCATCTCCTCGATGGGGGTCGCCTTGATGCCGCCCTGCTCCGCCGGCGGGTTGGTGGGGGGCGCCGGGAAGTCAGTGCCGCCGATGGCATCCCAGAAGGTGAGGGAGTTGGGGTTCTCCGGGTCCACCGGCTGGTTCCCCATCATGATGAAGTAGGCCAGGGCCTGGACCTGGTACTCGTCCAAGGGACCGCCGGCCTCCCGGCCCCAGGCGGGCATGGCGGTGTAGGAGACGTAGTGCTTGTCGTCGACCTTCTCCCACCGGGGGGTGGAAGTGCCCGGGCGGCCGTTGGCAATGGTGTCCATCAGCATCCGCAGGGTATCGGCCTTCAGCGGATCACGGGGATCCCCCTGGAGGTCGGGCCGGTTGAGGGGCAGCCCCACCACGCCCTCCCCCCGGGGACCGTGGCAGGTCATGCAGTACTCCGCATAGAGCTTGGCGCCTACCGCCGCGTACTCGTAATTCTGCCGCTCCGCCGCGGCGGCCATCCGGAACAGCTCCCGGCCGCCGTTGAAGAGAAGCAGCACAACGAGCAGCGAGGAAAGGATACCGATCACCAGGTATTTCCGAGGATTGCGCACGGCCGCGTGCTCCTTTCTCCTCCCCTGGCCGGGCCGGCACTCGGGGGAATCGGTTCAGCCCCTGGGATTAGTAGTCGCCGATCCAGCGCTGCAGGAAGTAGACCGCCGCGAGGGTCCCCATGAAGAGGAGGAAGACAAGCAGCAGTTCCACCGACTCGGTGACGTGGATGCCGAAGATGGGGTTGTGCACGGCTGCCTACCTCCCCGCTAGACCTTGGTCACGTGGTGGGGCTCATGCCGCTGCCGCTCGTAGATCTTGCCGGTGTCGACGATGATGGTGCCGTCCGGCCGAATCTCCGCGATCTCCATGTAGTCCAGGGGGCGGGGAGCCGGGCCGCCGACGTTCTGGCCGGTCCGGTCGTAGATCGATCCGTGGCACGGGCAGTGGAAGAGCCCTTCGGCCTCGTTCCACGGCACGGTGCACCCCAGGTGGACGCACTTCCAGTAGAGGGCGATGATGCCGTCCTCCAGCCGGGAGAGGTAGAACTTCCCTTCCCGGACCATCACCGGCGGGTCCCCGGGCTTGATCTCGTGGAGCTTCTTGGGTACGGCCACCTTGCCGCCAAAGCCCGAGACCTTGGCCGGCCAGAACATCACCCCTGCCCCCACCAGGGCCTGGGCCGTGAAGAGACCGATGGTGCCGTACATGGTGCTCCGCATGAACTGCCGGCGGGTGATGCCGCTATCCGTCCGGGCCGGCGGCGGAGCGCCGGGGGCGCCGGTCTTGTTGCCGTGTTCGCTCATCGCAGGCTCACCTCGTCTTCTCTATCCCGCCCAGGTCAGGGTCTTAGTGGGGAGCCGTCACTTCCCACGGCCACATCAGCTGCATGGAGTGGCCGCGGAACGCGGTGCCGACAATGGTCAGCAGGATGAAGGAAGCGAAGTAGAAGGTGAAGAGGGCAATCATCAGTTCCCGGGTGTTGGCCTTCCAGCGGCGCTTGACGATCACCGCCAGCACCCACGGGATGGTCACCATCAGGGCCGCGGGCAGCAGGATCTTGCCCACCCAGCTCCAGCCGGGCCAGCCGGGCTGAGTCATGAAGGGGAAGGTCTTGTCCAGGAAGTAGGTGATGTGGGGCTCGATGCCCTTGAGGACGGTGTCGGTGCCCGCGGGGGTGGTGACCCAGAACTCGTCGATCAGGATCAGAACAATCTCCCAGATCCAGGTGTAGACCGCGGAGAAGATGGTGATGGGGAGCCCCTTCCTGGTGCTGAACCAGATGCCCGTGCCCCGGGGATCCCGGTCGATGTACGGGATCATGGCCAGGAGGATCAGGGCCGCGGTGGGGACGATCACCCCGGCCAGGGCGGGGTGCATGTGGAGCAGCAGCTCCTGGAGCCCCAAGAAGTACCACGGCGCCTTGGCCGGGTTCGGGGTCTTCTCGGGATTGGCCAACTCCAGCAAGGGGGCGTTGACGAAGGTCGCCATCAGCGACAGGGCAAGGATCATGGCGATGGCCATGATCGCCTCGATGCTCACCAGGTAGGGCCAGGTGTAAACCAGTTCCTCCTTCTGGTTTACCCGCACCTTGGGCCCTGTCTGCTGGTACTTCTCGGTGGCTTCCGCCATGGGTTCCCCTCCCAGGTCAGGGAATGCGGGTGGAGGTGGCAGGGCCTGTTACCCCTCGGCCCGGGCCTCGGCCTCATCTTCCTCGTAGGGGATGGGGGTGGAGATGCCGCCGTCCTTCCGCACCCGCCAGAAGTGCATGGCCATCAGGGCGATGCAGGCCAGGGGCAGCAGCAGGACGTGCAGGGTGTACCAGCGGACCAGGGTGGCCTGACCGATGGTGTGGCCGCCAAGCAGGGCCATCCGGGCCTCCCGCCCGATCACCGGCGTGGAACCGGCCATCTCCGAACCCACCGCGATCGCCCAGTAGGCCAGCTGGTCCCAGGGCAGGAGGTAGCCGGTGAAGGAGAGCAGGACGGTCACCGTAAACAGAATGACGCCGATCACCCAGTTAAAGTCCCGGGGCGGCTTGTAGGCGCCGGTGTAGAAGACCCGCACCATGTGGAGCCACACCGCCAGCACCATGCCGTGGGCCGCCCAGCGGTGCAGGTTCCGGGTGAACTGTCCGAAGATCACGTCGGTCTCCAGGGCCCTCATCGACAGGTACGCGTCGGGCACCGCCGGGACGTAGTAGAACATCAGCCAGACGCCGGTGACCGTCAGAATCAGGAACATGAGAAGCGAGAGGCCGCCCAGCCCCCACGTATAGCTGACCCGGACCGCCCGCCGGGGCACCTTGACCGGGTGCAGGTGGAGGACAAGGCTGTTGAGGATGACGAGTACCTGGTTCCGGGGCGTGTCCGGGTACTCGTTGCGGTAAATGGACTTGTACAGGGTCGTGTTCTTGAATTTGGCCCAAAGGCCCACCGTGTCAGCACCTCCCTGAAGTCAGCCCCAACCGCGGCCCACCGGACCGTTCCCGGGGCTCGTCCCGAGCCCCGGCCAGATCAGCCACACACCCGATACCACGGGTTCAATTATACCTGTGACGAATGGGACAATCAATTAGAATAGAACACGGTTCCGCCCGGGCCATAGGGCCAGGGCGGCCCGTGCACCATTCTTTGTTATTTCTCCTGGGCATGGAAGATTCCTTCCTCTGCTGCCGGAAGGCCGGGGTGGTAGATGTAGGGCACCGACTGCCGCACCCCGGTCCGCTCCCCCACCACGGTGACGGTGAAGGGATAGCCCCGGCCGGAGCCATCTCCGGAGGGATGGCCGGAGGAAGGCCCGGAGCCATCCGCCGGCAGGATCCGAAGCAGCACCCGGCCCTGCTCCCCGGGGCCCAGGGTGAGCCGTTCGGCCTCCAGCACCGCCCAGCCCGGGGGCAGCCCCTCCGGGTAGATCCGGAAAGTCTCCGGCTCCTCCCCCAGGTTGACCACCTGGATCGCCAGGGCGCTGCCGCCGGCCCCCTGCTGGTAGTCTTTCCACAGGCCCACGTGGATCCGGGGCCGGACGGCCACCCCTGCCGCCGCCACCAGGGTCAGAGCCAGCCCGGCCCCCAGGGGGATGAGGAGCCGGGGCAGCATCCCCCGGAGGTTCCGCCCCAGGGCGCCGGTAAAGCCCACCGGCCGGTGCTCCGGGCCGATGACAAAGTTCAGCACCCTGGGGACCTTCCGGGCACCGGAGACCAGTTCGCAGGCCGAGAGGCAGTCGCCGCAGACCACGCAGTGCTTCTGCTCCAGGGTCCGGGGGTCAACCCCCATGTGGCAGGTCTCGGCACAGAGGCCGCAAGTGGCGCAGATGTCCCGGCCGGTCTGGAAGAGCCGCAGGTGGAGGGTGGCCGGGGTGGTGAGGATCGACTGCAGGTGGCCGTAGGGACAGGCCATCCGGCAGATGCCGGTGCGCCACCAGGCCATGGCAAAGGTGAAGAAGCCGCCGATGGCCAGGATCGCCAGCCAGAGGGGCCAGGCCACCGGCGGGGCGGTCAGCCGGCGCCAGAGTTCCGCCGGCGCCACGAAATAGCTGACCAGGACGAAAGCCCCGCCGGTCGAGATCCCCCAGGAGAGCAGGACGGTGGCCGGCCGGCCGAGCCGCCGGTCCCACACCCGCCCCAGTTCGTTGAAGAGGTTCTGGGGGCAGATCCAGCCGCAGAAGA
>QGUP01000121.1 GCA_003242505.1 Bacillota bacterium | reverse complement strand
AGATCAAGCTGCTCAAGCGTATCAGTTACGGCTTCCGGAACCGCAAGGTTTATGTGCGGAAGATGCTCCTTGCCTTTGTACCCTTGGCTTGGCTGACCGCCGTTCCACACTTATTGACCTAGAGCCGCGCGCCGGCAGGGTCATGTATCCAGTTCCAGCGTGCCGGAGCAGTCACCCATCCAGTTCCCGGACCAGCCGGGCCAGCACCGGCAGGTAGGCCTTGCGGCCGAAGACCCAGCCCCGGTTGTAAACCGCGACCCGGCGCCAGACCCGGCCGGCCACCGGCGCCAGGAGTTCGAGCCGGACAATCCGGCCCTGCCCCTTGTACAGGGTCTGAGGGTTGAGGCCATAGCTCACCGGCTCCCGGGCCAGGTAGGCCTCCCACCGGTACCCCTCCACCGTCCCGGCACAGGCCCCGGCTGCCCGGGGCCGCACCCCCGCACCCTTCCAGGACATGGATGGCATCACCGCCATGAATATCCTTTCCTGGTAAGTGTTATGTCCACAAACGCGCGAAATTAACCAGGGCGGGGGTGAATAGGTTTCAGGACGGATAGTCACTTCCATGGGAGGGGTGGCCCGTGCGGGTATGGGGACCCTGGCGGCGGAGCCGGCTCGCGGCCTGGGCAGCCGTGGCCGGCCTGGCCATCGGGCTGGCGGTGCCTATTGCCAGGCCAGACCGGCACCCAGCCATACCGGGAGCGCCTGCCGGGCAGCCGGCACCCGCACCGGAAGCACCCGGCAGGCCACCGGCAGCCACACCGGGAGGGGCCGCCGGGCCGCCAACAGCACCCGCCCGGCAGCCGGCAACAGCGCCCACCGGACCGCCGTCGTCGCCGCCGGCCCCGGCGAACTCCCCGGAGAACGCCGCAGCGTCGGTCTTCTTCGCCTACTTTGTCGACCGGCGCCAGGGCACCCTGGAGGCCCAGGCGGTCCTCGCGCCCCGGCCCCTCCCTCCGGAGGAGGGGGTGGCCCTCGCCCTCCGGTCCCTCTGCCGGGGGCCGACCCCGGAGATGATCCGCCTGGGCATCGGCTCTGCGGTCCCGTCGGGCTGCCGGGTCCACCGGGTCGCCCGGCAGGGGGGCCAGCTCATCGTCGACGCCAGCCCGGAGTTCTACCGGCCGCCCCCGGGGGAGGCGTCCCTCTGGCGAGACCAGGTGGAGATGGTCGCCGGGCAGGTCCCCGGGATCGCCGCGGTGGCCTTCCGGGTGGACGGCCGGCCCCTTCCCCCGGCGGTTCTCCGGTCCCTGGGGCTCCAGGGTCCCCTGCCCGTCGACGGCCGGCCGGACCGGCTCCGGCCCCGCCACGGCCCCGCCGCCCACACCGCAGCCGGGTCTCCGGCCGGGGAAACCGGGCCCTTGTCGTGAACCCCGGTTCCGGGCAGGAGGCAGTGCCGGACGGCCTCACGGTTCTCCGTTGGTGGCCGGGCTATTGCCGACCGAACCGCCATGAACGGCCGGCGATGGCCGGCCGGACAAACGCCAACGGCCGGGCCCTTACCGCCCAGCCGTCTCCATGACCTGTTGCAGAAAGTCCAGGGACCGGAGCCGCCGCTCCAGCCGGTATTCCAGATATTGCTCGAGGGCCCGGGCCATGCTGCTCCCCACCTCGGGGCTGTACCGGAGCACATGGGCCCGGCGCAGGTCCCCCTCGAGAAGAAAGCGCATCGCCTCCACCGCCGCCCGGGGGAGCACCCGGAGGGCGCCGGCCTCCGGCGCGCACCGGCGGCAGACCACCCCGCCGGCCCCGGGGCTGAAGTAGACCTCTGAACCCTCCACCGGCGCCCCGCAGGCGAGGCAGCCGGTGAGCACGGGCTGGAACCCCATCAGGGCCAGGAGCTTCAGTTCATAGCCCCGGAGCACCGGCTCTACCGGCATCTCCGGGGTGGCCAGGAGGCGGAGGGCGGTCAGCAGAAGGTCAAAGACCGGCTCCAGGGGCTGCCGCTCCTGGGCCATCTCATCGACCAGTTCGCAGGCGTAGGTGGCGGCGGCGATCCGGACCAGGTCCTCCCGTAGCCCCGGGAAGGAAGAGAGAATCTCCACCTGGGTGAGGGTGTCCAGGTTCCGGCCGGTGTACGCCTGGAAGTGAAGGTGGTTGAACAGCTGCGCAGCAGGGGTGAACCGGCTCTTGGGCCGCCGGGCGGCCCTGGCGACGCACCGGAGTTTGCCGTACTCCCGGGTGAGGATGTGAAGCACCTTGTCGGTGTCATTGAGGTCCCGCACCCGGACCACAACGCCCTCGGCGTTGTAGGTGGGCACGGCTCAGTACCCCCGGCCCGCCCCGGACCCGCCGGTGACGATGGCCACCGAACTGCTGGCGCCGATGCGGCTGGCCCCCGCTTCCACCATGGCCACCGCGGTGGCGTGGTCCCGGATGCCGCCGCTGGCCTTCACCCCCACCTGGTCCCCGACGGTCTGGCGCATCAGGCGCACGTCCGCGACGGTGGCGCCCCCGGGGCCGAAGCCCGTGGAGGTCTTGACAAAGTGGGCCCCCGCGGCCACCGCCAGCCGGCAGGCGGTCACCTTCTCCTCGTCGGTGAGAAGCCCCGTCTCCAGGATCACCTTCACCACCCGGCCCGCCGCGGCCCGGACTACCGCGGCGATGTCCTCCTGCACCCGGTCCAGGTGGCCCGACTTGAGGGCGCCGACGTTGATCACCATGTCCAGTTCCTCCGCGCCGGCCTCCACCGCCTGCCGGGCCTCAAAGGCCTTGGCCTCGGTGGTGGTGGCGCCGAGGGGGAAGCCGATCACCGTCGCCACCTTCACCCCGGTGCCCTTCAGCTCCTGGACGCAGAGGGGCACCCACCAGGGGTTGACGCAGACCGCGGCAAAGCCGTAGTGCCGGGCTTCGGCGCAGAGCCGGCGAATCTGCTCCTCGGTGGCCTCGGGCTTCAAGAGGGTGTGGTCGATGAGCCGGGCCAGGGACCGATCCCACTCCTGGGCGAAGGACACTTGGCGACACCCCTTTAGCTAGAGATGGAGCAGAACGAAGGCAGCGATGCCGAAGTAGGTCAGCATCGCGGTGACGTCCGTCAGGGTGGTGATGAAGGGCCCGGAAGCCACCGCCGGGTCGATCCCCAGCCGGTGGAGCAGGACCGGGAAGAGGGCCCCCAGGGTCTTGGCCACCGGCAGGTTCACCGCCAGGGCGAGGCCCGCCACCAGACCCAGGAGAATGTTCCGGTGCCAGAGGCTGGCCACCGCGAAGAGCAGGGCCCCCGCGATGGCCCCGGCCACCAGGCCCACCCGGAACTCCCGCCAGACCACCCGGAGGACCTCCCGGGGATGGATGTCTCCGGTGGCCAGCCCCCGGACCACCACCGCCAGGGCCTGGGTGGCGCCGTTGCCCGCCTCGCCGGCCATCACCGGGATAAAGACCGCCAGGAGGCCCAGGGTGGCGGGGTCAAAGCCGCCCTGGAAGAACTCGATCACCTTGCCGGCCAGCATCTCCAGGAAGAGGAGGGCCACGAGCCACGGCAGGCGCGGCCGGACCAGGGCCCAGACCCCGGCCCGGGGATCCGCAGACTCCTCGTCCGGGGTGATGGCGGACATCCGGAGGGCGTCCTCGGTGGTCTCCTCCTCAAGGACGTCGATCGCGTCGTCGACGGTCACCACGCCCAGGAGCCGGTTCTCATGGTCCACCACCGGCACCGCCAGGAGGTCGTACTTGGCGATGACCCGGGCGACCTCTTCCTGGTCGGTGTCGTAGCGGACCGAGACCACCCGGCGGCGCATGATCTCCATCACCAGCTGGTCCGGCCGGGCGACGATCAGGTCCCGGAGGGAGAGGACCCCCACCAGGTGGTCCGACCGGTCCACCACATAGACGTAGTAGATGGTCTCCGCCTCCGGGGCCACCTGGCGCAGGTGGTCGATGGCCTCCTGGGCAGTCATTTCGGCGTGGACCGCCACGAACTCCTTCGTCATCAGGCCGCCGGCGGTATCCGGCCGGTAGTGGAGAAGTTCCCGGACCTCCGCGGCGTCCTCCGCCTTCATCTCCCCCAGGAGCCTCCCGGCCTCCTCGGGACCCAGTTCCGCCAGGAGGTCGGCGGCGTCGTCCGCGCCCATCTCCTCCAGGATGTCCCGGGCCCGCCGGGCACCCAGGGCCTGGACCAGCGCCGCCTGGGTCTCCGGGTCCAGTTCCCCGAGCACCAGGGCCGCCTGGGTCGCCCCCAGGTGCCGGAAGACCTGCACCCGATGGACCTCCGGCAGTTCCTCGACCAGCTCCGCCAGGTCCGCGGGGTGGAGTTCCCGGAGAAAGGCGGCCAGTTCCCCGTTCCCGCGGGCAAGGAGTTCCTGCAGCCGGTTCAGGTTCTGCTGCTGCTCCACGTGCAATGGCAATACCCCCCTCGGCCCGTCCCGGCCCGCGCCGGCACGCCGAGGGGGGCGGGGAAGCCTGTCGAAAAAGTCAGGCCTGGTCCCCGTCCGGGGGCGCGATCGGCCGGAATCCCCGGAACGAGCCTTTGGCTAGGATGTCCCGTTGGCCCGGGTCCATCGGTCTATGACTCGGTCCCGGTTCCACGCCGATCACCGCCCTTTCACCTCCGGACACCCATGGAAACGGACACCCATGGAAACGGATACCGATGGAAACCTGCGGCCACTTATGGACACGGCCCAGCCAGGGGGCGGCTGGGCGCTCCCTGGGCCTGTCGCCGCCTTTGACCTCTCGCATTGTATCAGGAATCCCCGCGGGTTGGTACCACCTGCTGCCCGTTTTCGTCAACCGGATTTTACACCCGGTCGTCATACCCCAGTTCCCGGAGATAGGCCCGCCGGTTCCGCCAGTCCTCCGCCACCTTGACGTACAGCTCAAGGTAGATCCGGCTGCCCAGCAGCGCCTCGATCTCCGCCCGGGCCCGCTGGCCGATCTCCTTGATCATCTGGCCCCGGTGGCCGATGAGGATCCCCTTCTGGCCCTCCCGCTCCACCAGGATCAGGGCCCGGACGTAGACCACCCCGTTCTCCCGGGGGGTCACCTCCTCCACCATCACCGCCACCGAGTGGGGGACCTCTTCCCGGGTGAGGTGGAGCACCTTCTCCCGGATGAGTTCGGCCATGATGAACCGCTCGGGCTGGTCGGTCACCATGTCCTCCGGGTAGTACCGGGGCCCCTCCGGCAGGCAGGAGATGATGATGGAGACCAGCTCGTCCAGGTGGGTGTGCTCCAGGGCCGAGACCGGAATCACGTCCACCCAGTCGATCTTCTCCAGGGCCTTGTACTGGTCCAGGACCTGATAAAGCTGAGACCGGGGGATCCGGTCCAGCTTGTTCACCACCAGGAGCGCCGGCCGCCCGGCCGCGGCGATGAGCTTCGCGATCTCCGCGTCCCCCTCCCCGGGAGGGACCGACCCGTCCACCACAAAGCAGACCAGGTCCACCTCCGGGATGGTCTCCCGGGCCACCTTGTTCAGGTACTCCCCCAGCAGGTGCTTGGGCTTGTGCATCCCCGGGGTGTCCAGGAAGATCACCTGGGCGTTCTCCCGGTTGAGCACCCCCACGATCCGGTTCCGGGTGGTCTGGGGCTTGTCGGACATGATGGCGAGCTTCCGGCCCACCAGGGCGTTGAGGAGGGTGGACTTGCCCACGTTGGGCCGGCCCACCAGCGCCGCAAACCCGGAACGGAACTTCATTTTCTCCTCTTCCGTCAAGAGGCGCACCCCTCGCTTCCCTCCCCCTTGGCGCCAGCGGCGTCCCGGGCCGGCCCGTCGCCTCCCTCCGGCGACGCCCCGGTCCCGACCATCTGCTGCGGCCCGAAGAAGCCGGGCAGCAGCTCCGCCGGGGTGGTCACCCGGCTGGCCCCCGCCAGGTTCCCCAGGATCAGCCGCATGCCAGGGGCAAACTCCACCAGGACCTGGCGGCAGGCGCCGCAGGGGCTGACCGGCTCCGGGGTGTCGGCCACCACCGCCATGGCCTGGAACTCCCGGACCCCCTCGGAGATCGCCTTGAAGATCGCCACCCGCTCGGCGCAGCAGGTGAGCCCGTAGGAGGCGTTCTCCACGTTGCAGCCCAGGAAGATCCGGCCGTCCCCGGTGAGGAGCGCCGCCCCCACCGCAAAGCGGGAGTACGGCACGTAGGCCCTGGCCCTGGCCGCGATGGCCTGCTGCAGCAACTCCGCATCCCAGTCCTGTGCCCGGCTCATGCTCATCCCCTCCCTCGTCTGTGGCCGTGGAGGGCGGCCGCAGCGCCGAGCCCCGCCACCACGACCAGGGCAACCGCCGCTTCCAGGGGGCGGCCGGCGCCGTAGTCGACCAGCGCGGTCCAGAGCCCAGTGAGGCCCCTGGGCGCGACAAACAGGATCCAGCCGGCTGCTACCGCGGTTCCTTTTACAAATCTGAGCCTGCCGACAAAAAGAGAGGGGGAAAATCTGGTGGTCGGCGGAACAAGAAAAAAAAAAAAAA
>QGUP01000120.1 GCA_003242505.1 Bacillota bacterium | reverse complement strand
CCTTGCGACGACTCCGGGCACCGGCCGATGGCGGCATTTGTTCCATTCATCTGTGCTATAATGGGGGACGGATTTGACGAAACGACGGAGGGATTTCATGGTCGGTCCGACCACCTCCGGGTGTCCGGAATGCGGTACCCCTCTGCTGCGGGGTGCCCGCTTCTGCCACCGCTGCGGCTGGGACAGCCGGAACCCCGGCGCCGGCCAGGCGCCCGCGGCCCGGGGGACGGCGTACGGGCGGCCGGCTTGGAAGCGGCGGACCATGGCCTGGATTACAGCGGTGACCACCGCCCTTGTCCTTGCGCTCTTGCTCCGGCCCGCCGACGCCAAGGGCCGGCAGCCCCAGCCCGGCGAGCCGGCGCCGGACTTCGCCCTGGAGACCCTGGACGGCCAGGTGGTGCGCCTCTCGGACCTGAGAGGACAGGTGGTGCTCCTGAACTTCTGGGCCACCTGGTGCCCGCCCTGCCGGGAGGAGATGCCGGCCCTTCAGGCGGTGGAGCGGCTCTACCGGGAGAAGGGGTTCCGGGTCCTGGCCATCAATCTGGATGAGAGCCCGGCAACCATCCGCTCCTTCCTGGAACAGAACGGCCTCGAGCTCACCGTCCTCCTGGACAAGGACATGAAAGTGACCAGCCGCTACGGCATCCTGCCCCTGCCCACCAGTTTCTTCATCGACCGGGAAGGCAGGGTGGCGTACGTCCATGAGCGCTACATGGACCTGGCCTTTGTCAAGGGCCAGGTGGAGCAGCTCCTCGGCATCCGGTGACCCAATCCGGTGACCACAGGAGTGTTGCCCCTTGGAGATTCCGGTAGAGGCCCCGAACCTGCTGGTGGCCATGGCCGCGGGGGCGCTTTCCTTTCTGTCCCCCTGCGTGCTGCCAGTCTACCCCTCGTACCTCTCGTACCTGACCGGGCTCTCCGCCGCGGAACTGGCGGCCGGCGGCCCGGAGGCCAGGCGGCAGGTGCTCCGGCACGGGGTGATGTTCGTTCTCGGCTTCTCGGTGATCTGGGTGGCCCTTGGCCTGGGCACCACGGTGCTGGCTTATCTGTTCCGGGCCTACCAGGAGACCCTACGCTGGGTGGGCGGGCTGCTGGTGATGGCCATGGGCCTGACCCTGCTGGGGGTCCTGCGGATTCCTTTCTTCCTGCGGGAACGGCGGCTGCAGCTGGCCCGCCGGCCCAGCGGCTACCTCGGGAGCTTTGTCGTGGGGATCGCCTTTGCCGCCGGGTGGACCCCCTGCATCGGGCCGATCCTGACCTCCGTGCTGGTGCTGGCGGAGCAGAATCCGGGGCAGGGGGTACCGCTCCTGGCGGCCTATTCCCTGGGGTTTGCGGTGCCGTTCCTGCTCCTGGCCTACGGCCTTGGCTCGGTCCGGTGGCTGGTCCGGTACTCCGGGGTGGCGGAGCGGGTGGGCGGCGCCTTGATGGTAGCCATGGGCTTCCTCCTGGTCACCGGCCAGCTCCAGCGGGTCATCGGCTGGCTGATCTCCCTCACCCCCGGGGGCTTTACCGGGTTCTGACGCCCCACAAGTGCGCTCCCTGAGGACAACCGGAGGAGAAGGTGAACGTGGCACTGGACCGCTGCCCGGACTGCAACGCGACCCTGCCGGAAGAGGCCCGGTATTGCCCGGCCTGCGGCGTCCCCGTCGCCCCGGACGCGCCGCTCCGGCGCCGGCGGGAGGAGCCCTCGCCCTGGGTCCAGTTCCTGGACGCCGCCTGGGACTTCTTCGCGTCGGTCCGCGTTGCTGTCGTCCTGATCGTCCTCATCGCCCTGGCGGCCATCGCCGGCACCCTGGTGGAGCAGGAAGGGCTGTATCAGGACTGGCGGCCGCCGGAACTGTACTACCCGGCCCGGTACGGGCCGCTCCTGGGCCGGCTGCTGATGGCCACGGGGCTGACCCGCACCTATACCTCCTGGTGGTTTCTCACTCTGGTGTACCTTCTCGTTATCAGTCTCATCGTGTGCAGCCTCCAGCGGCTGGTGCCCCTGCACCGGGCCCTGCAGCGCCCCACGGTGGAAAAGCACCTGGGGTTCCTCCTCCGGCAGCCGGTCCAGGCCCGGCTGCCGGCGCAGGGGGAGGATCCCCTCGCCCCCTTGGCTGAGACCCTCCGCCGCCGGGGGTACCGGGTCTGGCGGGAGGGGAAGGGGCTCCATGCAGACCGGGGCCGGCTGGGGCGCTACGGCCCCTACGTCATCCACATCGGTCTGATTATCTGTGCCCTGGCTGCGGGGGCCAAGGCCCTGCCCGGGGTGGACGTCACCCACGACCTCTGGATCGAGAACGGGCAGACGGTGGCCCTCCCCGGCACCCGGCTGGCCATCCGGAACAACCGGTTCACTATGGAGACATACCCCAACGGCATGCCCCGGCTCTTTCAGACCCAGGCCACCCTCCTGGAGGACGGCCGGGAGGTGCTCCACCACAACATCGAGGTGAACAAGCCCCTGGTCTACGGGCCCTGGTGGGGCCCCTGGGAGATCTACCAGGCCTCCTGGCGGGAGGAGCCGGGGATCGCCCACCTGGAACTGGTGACCGGGGACCGGGTGCTGGGAAAGGTGGACCTGGACCTGAAATCCCCCGCCCGGGAGTACCCGGTCACCCCGGAGGTGCGGGTGGTGGTGGAGCGGTACTTCCACGACTTTGAACTCGACCCGGCCACCGGCCAGCCCGTTAACCGGTCCCGGGAGATCGCCAACCCGGTCTTCCTGCTCCGGTTCGTCGGCCCCGACGGACAGGAACTGGGCCGGCAGGCCCTCAACGTGGCCATCCAACCGGGGGTGGAGGCCCGATCCGTGGCGGAAGGGCCCTACGCCCTACGCCAGGTCGGCATCTCCAGCCGGTGGTACACCGGCCTCCGGGCCCGCCGGGACCTGACGGTGCCCTACATGTACGGTGGGCTCGGGGTGGTCATGGTGGGAATGTACATCACCTTCTTCATCTTCCACCGGCAGATTTGGGCCCTGGACCTGGGGACCGAGGTGGTCCTGGGGGCCCGGACCAACAAGGACCGGTGGGGGCTGCAGCAGGAGGTCCGGCGCATCGCCCGGGCCCTGGGCGGTGAACTGACCGTCGGGAGCGGGGTGGAGAGGAGCCCGGGGTCTGCCGGGGCGGAAGGCGCCCGGTAGCCCCGCTGTCCCGGCGGTCGCCGAAGAGGAGGGAGCGACCATTTCGAACGGGTTGGTGACGGCAAGCCACTGGCTGCTGGCGGTCGCCTTTTTCAGCTACCTGGCGGCCAGCATCCTTTACGTCGCGGGCTTCATCGGCCAGCGGCGCCTCGCCCTCGCCGCGGCAGGCGCCGGCGGACAGGTCACCGGCGTCGGGCCGGGGAGCACCCCGGCGGCCGGAGGGTTCTACTTGCGAGCACCGGGCTGGGCCTTCGCCCTGGCCACCCTGGGCACTCTGGCCCACGCCGTGGGCATCCTGGCCCGGTGGCAGGGGGCGGGCCACTGGCCCACCGCCAACCTCTACGAGTTCATCGGGTTCATGAGCTTCTGCAGCATGGTGGCCTTCCAGGTCCTCTATCGCCTGTACCGGTTCCCCGTCCTCGGGGCCCTGGCGACGCCGGTGACCGTCGCCCTGTTGGCCTACTCCTATGTCTTCCCCCGGGAGGTGGAGCCCCTCATCCCCCAGCTCCGGAGCCACTGGCTCGTCCTCCACGTCAGCTTTGCCGCTCTGGGGGAGGGGTTCTTCGCGGTGGCCTTCGCTGCCGCGCTCCTCTACCTCCTGCGCACCCGGGAAGCCGAGAAAGAGAGCCGGCTGGCGGGGCTGGCCCTGGAGAGCATCTTCTGGTTTGCGAGCACCGTGCTGACCTTCGCGGTGCTGGCGTACCTCCTGCGGTATACCCTGGGGCAGGAGTGGGTGATCGTGCTGGACCGGGGCGTCTCCCGGTACCACCTGCCGCCAATCATCGGTCCGGCGGGGTCTGCGCCGGGCCAGGCCGGCAGCCTCTTTGGCCTGCCTCTGCCCCTGGTGGCAGCCCCCGGGTGGATAAAGGGCAAGAATGCCAATACCTTGCTCTTCGCGGTGGCCCTCGGCACCCCGGTGTACTACCTGCTCCGGAGACTTCTCTGCCGGGGCCTGCCCTTCCGGGAGGCCCTGGCCCGGCTCGCCCAGGGGCTGGACGCTGACCTGCTAGACGAGATCAGCTACCGGGCGGTGGCCATCGGCTATCCCGTCTTCACCCTGGGGGCCCTGGTCTTTGCCATGTTCTGGGCCAAGGTGGCCTGGGGCCGGTACTGGTTCTGGGACCCGAAGGAGACCTGGGCCTTCATCTCGTGGCTGGTCTACTCGGCCTACCTGCACCTGCGGCTCACCCGGGGCTGGGAGGGGCGGGTCTCCGCCTGGATGGCCGTCATCGGCTTCGGTGCGGTCCTCTTCACCCTGGTGGGGGTCAACCTTCTGATCGTGGGCCTCCACAGCTACGCCGGCGGCGACCTGTAACCCCCACCGGACGCCACCGGCGGCCCCATAGCCCGGCCGGACCCTGGCCGGGCCGTCCTTTTGTGGCCGGGCACCCGGGCCCGGGCCGGGGCCATCGCCGGCGCCAGCCGAACGGTATAAGCCGGCAGGGGGCGACGGAGACTACCGGGGCGGGGGTGAGACCGGTGGCGAAGAAGCCGGTGAAGGCGGACCAGCGCCGGTACCAGCAGCTGGTCCAGGAGCGAGAGCCCCGGCCGCCGCGGCTCCGGAACGCCTGCGCGGCCTTTCTCTCCGGGGGCGCGGTCTGCACCCTGGGGCAGGCCCTGACGGACTTCTACCAGGCCGTCCTGGGGCTGGACCGACAGGCCGCGGGCAACCCGGCCATCGCGACCCTGATCTTCCTCGGCACCCTTCTCACCGGCCTCGGGTACTTCGACAAGCTCGCCCGGCTGGCCGGCGCGGGGCTGACGGTGCCGGTCACCGGCTTTGCCAACGCGGTCACCAGCTCGGCCCTGGAATTCAAGCGGGAAGGGCTGGTCTTCGGCATCGGCAGCAAGATGTTCATGCTGGCCGGATCGGTCATCACCTTCGGCGTGGTGACGGCCTTTGTCGTCGGGCTGGTGGCCGCGGTGATCCACCGATGAGCCAGGAGGTCGCCGCCCCTGGGACCCGCCGGCTCGGCCGGCAGTCGGTGGCCTTCTCCCGGCCGCCGGTGATCCTGGGCACCGGCGCGGTGGTCGGCCCCATGGAGAACCAGGGCCCCCTGGCCGGAAGCTTTGACCACGCCTACCCGGACCTTCTCGCCGGGCAGGAGAGCTTTGAGCAGGCGGAGCGGGAGATGATGCTCAACGCCTGCCGGACCGCCCTGCAGAAGGCGGGGGTGACCCCGGACCAGGTGGATTTCTTCCTGTCCGGGGACCTCCTCAACCAGCTCATCACCTCCAGCTTCGCCGCGGCGGAACTGGGCATCCCGTACCTTGGCATCTACGGGGCCTGCGCCACCTCGGCCCAGGGCCTCGCCCTGGCCGCCATGCTGGTCGACGGCGGCTACGCCCGCCGGGTCCTGGTGGCCTGTTCCTCCCACAACGGCACCGCCGAGCGGCAGTACCGGTACCCGGTGGAGTACGGCAGCCAGCGCAAGCCCTACGCGCAGTGGACCGTCACCGGGGCCGGCGCCGCGGTGGTGGCAAGTCCCGACCTGGGGGACGGTCCCCGGATCACCCACGCCACCCTGGGCAAGGTGATGGACCTCGGGATCAAGGACCCGTACAACCAGGGCGCGGCCATGGCCCCCGCCGCGGTGGACACCATCCGGCAGCACCTCCTGGACCTCGGCCGGCGGCCGGAGGACTACGACCTGATCGCCACCGGGGACCTGGCCCGGTTCGGGAAGGAGATGGCCACCGAACTCCTGGCCCGGGACGGGGGGCTGGACCTGGGGGACCGGCACGTGGACTGCGGCATGCTCATCTACGACCTGGACCGGCAGAAGGTGCACGCCGGGGGCAGCGGCTGTGCCTGCTCGGCGGTGGTGACCTACGGCCACCTGCTCCGGCGCATGGCCGCCGGGGAGCTGCGCCGGCTCCTCCTGGTGGCCACCGGTGCCCTGCTGAGCCCCACCAGCTGCCAACAGGGGGAGAGCATCCCGGCGGTGGCCCACGGGGTGGTCATCGAAAGGTGAGGGTGGTCGGGCGATGATCTACCTGAAGGCCTTCCTCCTGGGAGGGCTTATCTGCCTGGTGGCCCAGGTGATCCTGGACAACACCAAGTACTCCCCCGGCCACGTCCTCAGCGGGCTGACGGTGGCCGGGGGAGTCCTGGGGGGTCTTGGCCTCTACGACCGGCTGGTAGAGTTTGCCGGCGGCGGCGCCACCGTCCCCATCAGCAGCTTCGGCAACGCCCTGGTGAAGGGGGCGCTGATGGAGGCCCGGACCCATGGGGTCCTGGGGGTGCTGACGGGGATGTTCGAACTCACCT
>QGUP01000119.1 GCA_003242505.1 Bacillota bacterium | reverse complement strand
CAACGATAGCGAAACCCCGGGCTTTCCCCATCGGGATGGGGGTGAAGAGCTTCACGGTCAGGTTGACGTGGTCCCCGGGCATGCACATCTCAACGCCCTGGGGCAGTTTGATGGTGCCGGTGACGTCGGTGGTCCGGAAGTAGAACTGCGGCCGGTAGCCGTTGAAGAACGGGGTGTGCCGGCCACCCTCCTCCTTGGTCAGGACGTAGACCTGGGCCTCGAACTTCCGGTGGGGGTTGACGGTGCCGGGCTTGCAGAGCACCTGGCCCCGCTCCACCTCGTCCTTGTTGATGCCCCGGAGCAGGGTGCCGATGTTGTCGCCGGCGACGGCCTCGTCCAGGACCTTCCGGAACATCTCGACGCCGGTGACCACGGTCTTCCGCCGCTCCTCGGTCAGGCCGATGATCTCGACCTCGTCGCCGACCTTGACCCGGCCACGCTCCACACGGCCGGTGGTCACGGTGCCGCGGCCGGTGATGCTGAAGACGTCCTCGATGGGCATCAGGAACGGCTTGTCAACATCCCGCTGCGGGGTCGGGATGTAGCTGTCGACGGCCTGCATCAGCTCCAGGATGGACTGGACCCACTTCGGATCGCCCTCGAGGGCCTTCAGGGCCGAACCCCGGATCACCGGGACCTCGTCGCCCGGGAACTCGTACTTGCTCAGCAGCTCCCGGACCTCCATCTCGACCAGGTCGAGGAGCTCGGGGTCGTCCACCATGTCGCACTTGTTCAGGAAGACGACGATCGCGGGCACGCCGACCTGACGGGCCAGCAGGATGTGCTCACGGGTCTGCGGCATGGGGCCGTCGGCCGCGGAGACCACCAGGATCGCGCCGTCCATCTGGGCGGCACCGGTGATCATGTTCTTCACGTAGTCCGCGTGACCGGGGCAGTCCACGTGGGCATAGTGCCGGGCGTCGGTCTCGTACTCCACGTGCGCGGTGTTGATGGTGATGCCGCGCTCCCGCTCCTCGGGGGCCTTGTCGATCTGGTCGTACTTCATGTACTCGGCCTTGCCCTGCTCAGCGAGCACCTTGGTGATGGCCGCGGTCAGGGTGGTCTTGCCGTGGTCGACGTGGCCGATGGTGCCGACGTTCACGTGCGGCTTGGTGCGCTCAAACTTCGCCTTCGCCATGGGCTCCGCTTCCTCCCTTTGAGATTTGGACTGGCCCTGTCCTCCAGCCTGGGGTAAGCCGGGCCACAGACCCGGCAGTGTTACCGGTTGGCTTCGGTCTTGCCCTGGGCCTTCGCGATGATCGCGTCGGCCACGTTCTTGGGCACCTCTTCGTAGTGGCTGAAGAGCATGGTGTAGGTGCCGCGGCCCTGGGTCTTGGACCGGAGGTCAGTGGCGTAGCCGAACATCTCCGCCAGGGGGACGTAGGCCCGCACCACCTGGACCCCGCCCCGGGCCTCCATGCCCTCGATCCGGCCCCGGCGGGCGTTGATGTCGCCGATGACGTCGCCCATGTACTGCTCAGGCACCGTCACCTCGACCTTCATAATCGGCTCGAGGAGGACGGGCTCCGCCTTCAGGGCGGCGTTCTTCAGCGCCATGCTGGCGGCGATCTTGAAGGCCATCTCCGAGGAGTCGACCTCATGGTAGGACCCGTCGTAGAGGGTCGCCTTGAAGTCGATCACCGGATAGCCGGCCAGCACGCCCCGCTCGGCAGCCTCCCGCAGGCCGGCCTCCACCGCGGGGATGTACTCCTTGGGCACCACACCGCCGACGATCTTGTTCTCGAAGACGATGCCGCTGCCCCGCTCCAGAGGCTCGAACTCGATCCAGACGTGGCCGTACTGGCCCCGGCCGCCGGTCTGGCGGATGAACTTGCCCTCGGCCTGGACCTTCTTCTTGAAGGTCTCCCGGTAGGCCACCTGGGGCTTGCCGACGTTGCAGTCGACCTTGAACTCCCGCTTCAGCCGGTCGACGATGATCTCCAAGTGCAGTTCGCCCATGCCGGAGATGATCGTCTGACCGGTCTCGGGGTCGGTGTGGACCCGGAAGGTCGGGTCCTCCTCCGCCAGCCGCTGCAGGCTGATGCCGAGCTTATCCTGGTCGGCCTTGGTCTTGGGCTCGACGGCGACGGAGATCACCGGCTCCGGGAAGTCCATGGACTCGAGGATCACCGGAGCGTCCTCGGCGCAGAGGGTGTCGCCGGTGGTGGTGTCCTTGAGGCCCACCGCCGCGCAGATGTCGCCGGTCTCCGCGGCCTCGATCTCCTCCCGGTGGTTGGCGTGCATCTGCAGCAGCCGGCCGATCCGCTCCTTCTTCCCCTTGGTGGCGTTGAGGACGTAGGAGCCCGCCGGCAGCCGGCCGGAGTAGACCCGGAAGTAGCAGAGCTTGCCGATGTACGGGTCGGACTGGATCTTGAAGGCCAGAGCGGAGAACGGCTCGTTGTCGTCCGGCTTCCGCTCCACCTCCTCGCCGGTCCTGGCGTCGACGCCCTTGACCGGCGGGATGTCCAGGGGGCTCGGGAGGTAGTCGAGGACCGCATCCAGCAGGAGCTGGACGCCCTTGTTCTTGTACGAGGAGCCGCAGAGGACCGGGGTGATCCGGTTGGCCAGGGTGCCCTTCCGGAGCGCGGCCTTGATCTCCGCGACGGTCAGCTCCTCGCCGTTCAGGTACTTCTCCATGAGGACGTCGTCCTGCTCGGCGACGGCCTCCAGGAGCTTCTCCCGCCACTCCTCGGCCTGGGCCCGGTACTCCTCGGGGATCTCCACGTCCCGGATCACCTTGCCCAGGTCGTCCTCGTGGATCCGGGCCTTCATCTCCACCAGGTCGATGATCCCGGTGAAGGTGTCTTCCTGGCCGATGGGCAGCTGGATGGCCACGGGCCGGGCCCCCAGCCGGTCGACCATCATCTCCAGCACCCGGTAGAAGTTGGCCCCGAGGGTGTCCATCTTGTTGACGTAGGCGATCCGGGGGACGTGGTACTTGTCCGCCTGCCGCCAGACCGTCTCGGACTGGGGCTCCACGCCGCCCTTGGCGCAGAAGATGGCGATGGCGCCATCGAGGACCCGCAGGGACCGCTCCACCTCGACGGTAAAGTCCACGTGCCCGGGCGTGTCGATGATGTTAATCCGGTGGCCCTTCCACCAGCAGGTGGTAGCGGCGGAGGTGATGGTGATGCCCCGCTCCTGCTCCTGGGGCATCCAGTCCATGGTCGCCGTACCCTCGTGAACCTCACCGAGCTTGTGGGTCCGCCCGGTGTAGAACAGGATCCGCTCGGTGGTGGTGGTCTTGCCCGCGTCGATGTGGGCCATGATGCCGATGTTGCGGAGCTTTTCCAAGGGAACCTGCCGGGACATCTGTACCCCCCCTTTTCCTCCAAATTGGCTCTAGGCCCAAACCCGAGGGTCGATGTCCCACGCGCCTCCAGTGGGGGCCCCAGAGCCCCCAGACCACGCACAGGAAACCGGGGTCGACCGGGCCTCTCTCCTCCGGGCCGGGGCGCAGCCGCAGCCCCGGCCCGGCGCTGCCGGCAGCAGCGCTACCAGCGGTAGTGGGCAAAGGGCCGGTTGGCTTCCGCCATCCGGTGGACCTCTTCCTTCCGCCGGACCGCGCCGCCGGTGTTGTTGGCAGCATCCAGGATCTCGTTGGAGAGCCGCTCGATCATGGTGCGCTCGTTCCGCTCCCGGGCGTACTCCACGATCCACCGCAGGGCCAGGGAGACCCGGCGCTCCGGCCGCACCTCCATGGGCACCTGGTAGGTGGCACCGCCCACCCGGCGGGGGCGCACCTCCAGGAGCGGCATGACGTTCTTCACCGCCTGCTCGAAGACCTCCAGGGGATCCTTGCCGGTCTTCTGGGCGATGATCTCAAAGGCGTTGTAGACGATGTACTGGGCCAGGGACTTCTTGCCATCCTTCATGACCTTGTTGATCAGCCTGGCCACCAGTTCGCTGTTGTAAATCGGATCCGGCGGAATCTGTCGCCTCGGAACCGGGCCGCGACGCGGCATCCCTTCTCTCCCCCTTGTGGAATGAAACCCCGAGCGGCGAGCGCCGGTCCGGGAGGGACCGAGACCCTTCGTCCTGGGGGACGACTACTCTCACCGCCCACGGCGAGTTACTTCTTGCCACCCTTGGCCGGCGCAGCCGCGGCGGCCTTCCGCTTGACGCCGTACTTCGACCGGCTCTGCTTCCGGTTGGCCACCCCTGCGCAGTCCAGAGCGCCCCGGACAATGTGGTAACGGACGCCGGGCAGGTCCTTGACACGGCCACCCCGGACCAGCACCACCGAGTGCTCCTGCAGGTTGTGGCCCTCGCCGGGGATGTAGGCCGTGACCTCGATGCCGTTGGTCAGCCGCACCCGGGCGATCTTCCGCAGCGCGGAGTTCGGCTTCTTCGGCGTCGTGGTCTTGACCACCGTGCAGACGCCCCGGCGGAAGGGGTTGCCCTTCAGGGCAGGGGCCTTGGACTTGTCGGGAAAGTCCTTCCGGCCGAACCGGATCAGCTGCTGGATGGTCGGCATGCCGCAAACCCACCCCCTTTCTGCCGCAGGTCTCGTGGCCTACTCCACGACGGCGGCTGCGGCAGCGCCCACATCGATGTTGCAGGCCTTGCCGAGTTGCGCCATGGAGTCGACGTAGACGATCTCAATCTGTCGGGCCTGGGCTGCGGCGATCACGTTCTCCGTCACCGCCGGGTCGGCATCCCTGGCGACGAAGACCACCCGGGCCAGTCCCTTTTCGATGGCCTTGGCGGTCTGCTTCGCGCCAACTGTCTTCTTCTTCGCGGCCTTGAGGCGCTCCAAAGACATCGGGTACGACCCTCCCGCCCAGACACACTTTCTTATTGTACAGCGGCCCCCAGCGTTCGTCAATTGTGGTTCGCCCGGCAGCCTATCCCTCCGGCGCCGCGGCCGCCCCGGCCTTGACCCCCCGGTAGATGTGGAAGCCGGCCTTCCGGTCCACGTCCTCCACCCGGGGGAAGAGCTCCTGGAGCCGGCGCTTGAGGGAGGGAGCCCCCTGCTTGTTCCCGATGACCACCCAGAGGCTGCCCCCGGGCCGCAGGGCCGCCTCCGCCTCCGCCAACAGCCGCCAGACCGTCGCCTTGCCGGCCCGCACCGGGGGGTTCATGAGGATCGCGTCAAAGGCGATCCCCGGCACCGCGCCGAGGCCGTCCCCCACCCGGACCGTGGCGTTCAGGATGCGGTTCCGGGCGAGGTTCGCCTCGGCCAGGCGGACCGCCCGCTCGTTGATGTCTACCATATAGACATGGCCCCGAGGGGCGAGCCTGGCGGCCACCACCCCGATGGGGCCGTAACCGCAGCCAAGGTCCAGGATCACCGCATCCGGCGGAAACTCCATGTTCTCGATGAGAAGCCGGGTGCCGAAGTCCACCCGCTCCCGGGAGAAGACCCCCCGGTCGGTGACGAAGGTGAAGGTCATGCCCCGGAGCCGGACGGTAAACTCCCGCTCCCCATGGCCCACCTTCGGGTCTGGGGTGAAGTAGTGTTCGGACATGGGCACCTCCCTGAGCAATGGTAATGCTACTCCCATTTTGCGCAGGCTGCAAGCCCCTGACACCCGATTTTCGCCCCAGGGCGCGGCCAGCCGCCGTCCGGCTCCGGTCCGGACGGCGGCTGGCCAGGCGACCCGACGGCTGGCCGGGGAACCCGGCGGCCGGGGCCTGTCAGCAGCAGGGGTTCTCCGGGCAATGGCCGCAGGGCTTCCCGCCGTACTCCGCCCGGGCCACCGCCAGAGGCGAGACCACCGCCGGGAAGGCGAAGGAGAAGGTGCCGCCGCAGGGGCCGCACCCGCCCACGGGGACCGCCTGGGCCACCGGGCAGGTGACCGCGGCGGTCACCGGCCGGCCCCGGCCGGCGGGGGTGGGGAAGAGAGTCATCACCGTGCCCAGCGCCGGGCCGCACCCGGGGGTCACGACGGGAACCCGCTGGACGACCACCCGGGCCCCGGGCACGTCCCCGCCCCGGGCGGCGGCCACCGGAGCCCCGGGACAGCAGCAGGAGAGGGACATGGGGCCACCTCCTCACCGGGCTACCGCATCCTATGTCAACGGGTTATGTTTCGGTGCCGGGAGGGAAAAGAGCCGGGCACCGGTCCGACCGGTGCCCGGCTCTTTCCGCTGCGGGGCTCAGTCGTCCCCGGCGAGGGTGGTCGCCGCGTCGCCGTACAGCTCGTCGTAGGTGTAGATCTTGATGTTCCGGTAACGGGACATGCCCGTCCCCGCGGGGATCAGCTTGCCGATGATCACGTTCTCCTTCAGGCCCAGGAGCGGATCCCGCTTGCCCTTGATGGCCGCGTCGGTCAGCACCCGGGTGGTCTCCTGGAAGGAGGCCGCGGAGAGGAAGGAGTCGGTGGCCAGGGAGGCCTTGGTGATCCCCAGCAGTACCGGCCGGGCCACCGCGGGGGTGCCGCCGGCCTCGATCACCCGGGCGTTCTCGT
>QGUP01000118.1 GCA_003242505.1 Bacillota bacterium | reverse complement strand
CCGCACCTGGGGATACAGCCCGGGACTCACCCCGCCCCTGTCCCTCCCGGGGTCCCGGTCCGGCGCTGCCGCAGCCACCGGGTCCGGAGCGCCCCCGGCCCGGGCGGCCAGCCGGTAGAACTCCGCGGCCAGCCACCCCCGGGCCGCTCCCTCCCCTTCCACCAGGAGGAAGGCCATCACCCCGGCAGCGCCCCGGGTCCGGCGCTGGGAGACCCCGGCCACCTTCCGGCCGCCGACGCTCATATCCGACCGCCCGGGGCAGTAGCCCCCCGGCACCTCCCCCACCCGGGGCTCGAGCCCCAGGGAGCGGAGACAGGCGGCCAGGAGCCGGTGCATGGCCCGGAAGCCCGGTTCCACGGCGCCGGTGGGGTCGGGGTAGAAAAGGCTGATGTTCAGCACCCCCGGGTCGAGGGGCACCGCCAGGCCGCCCGAGGGCCGGACGGCCACCGCGAAGCCCCGGGCGGCGATCCGGTCGGCGGCCTCCCGCCACCCGGGAAGCCGGGTGTCCCGGTACCCCAGGGCCAGGGCCCCCCGGTGCCGCCAGAGCCGGACCGTGGGCGGCCGCTGCCCCGCGGCCACCTCCCGGAGCAGCCTCTGATCCGTCTCAAACTGCTCCTGAAGGGGCCCGGTCGCCACCGTCCCGCTCTCGTCCAGGATCTGCCAGTTGCGAATCTCCTCCACAGTGCCTCCCTGCGGCTGTGCCGCGGTGCTGCCGAGGGGCAGCCGGCCGGTTTGGCCGGAACCTGCCCCGGAGCCGTCAGCCCCGGCCGGCAGGGGGCCGGCCCGCCCCCGGCGAAATGGGCCTCAGGGGAAAACGGCCGCTACTCAGAAGGAGAGGTGCCACCCCATGGCCATTGTCGAGGTTACCATCGTGCCCCTGGGCACGGCTACCCCCAGCCTCAGCCCCTGGGTGGCCCGGGCCCACCAGGTGCTGGAAGAGCAAGCCCGGGCCGCAGGGCTGAAGACGATGCTGACCCCCATGTCCACCATCCTGGAGGGAGACCTGGACCGGATCCTGGCCGCCATCCGCCAGGCCCACGAGGCCGTCTTTGCCGCCGGGGCCCTGCGGGTCTCCACCTCCATCCGGATCGACGACCGCCGGGACAAGCCCGCCTCCATGGAAGGCAAGGTCCGCTCGGTGGAGGAGAAGCTGAAGGGAGGGACGGGCTGAGCCGGCAGGGGCAGGCTCCGGGCCCGCCGGCCCGGTCCGCAGGCGGTTCCCGGTGGCCGACCCCCGGGGACGGGTACGGTTCCCACTGACGGGTACGGTCTCCACTGACGGGTACGGTCCCCACTCCGGGTACCGGGGTGGGGACCGTACCCTTTGCGTTTCGCCCGCTTCCCTTCAGCCGTTCGTGCCCCTCAGCGCAGGTGCTCCCGGATGAACCGGAGCACCTCCTCGGCGTGTCCCTCCACCTTCACCCCGCGCCGGGCGTACCGGACGATCCCGTCCCGGTCGATGACGAAGGTGGAGCGGATGATGCCCATGTAGGTCCTGCCCATCATCTTCTTTTCGCCGTAGGCCCCGTACAGAGTCGACACCGCCCCGTCGGCGTCCGAAAGGAGGGGGAAGGTGAGGTTGTGCTGCTGGCAGAACCGCTCGTGGGAGGCCAGGGAGTCGGTGCTCACCCCGAGGACGACGGTGTCCAGTGCGGCGAACTCGCCGAGGCGCTCCTGAAAATCGACCGCCTCCCGGGTACAGCCCGGGGTATTGTCCCGGGGGTAGAAGTACAGCACCACGTTCTTGCCCCGGAGGTCGCTGAGGGCGATCTCCCCCTGGGTGGAGGGCAGCCGGAAGTCCGGCGCCGCCATGCCGACCTGAACCTCTGGGCTCATGGCAACCTCCTCGCCGCTGTCCGTACGGACCACAGGCACCGGCCCGCAAGGTGCCAGTCCCTGCCTGTTACCGTCCATCGTACAACACCAGCGGCAGCGGGGCAAGTTGCCCCGGGGCCCCCGCCCTCTCAGGACCGCAGCTCCGCCCCCAGGTCCTGGAGCGCCTGCCGCACCCGGTTGTGGACCGCCTCCACCTCCGCGTCGGTGAGGGTCCGGTCCGGGGCCCGGTAGGTGAGGGAGTAGGCGAGGCTGCGCTTGCCCGGCGGCACCGGCGGCCCCTGGTAGAGGTCGAAGAGCCGCACCTCCTCCAGCAGGTCCCCGCCGGCCTGCCGGATCGCCGCCTCCACCCGGGCGGCGGGCACCTCCTGGCCGATGACCATGGCCACGTCCCGGCCCACCGCCGGGTACCGGGGCACCGGGGTGTAGCCCGGCGCCTCCGTCACCGCCTCGACGATGGGCGCCCAGCGCAGCTCCGCCAGGTACGCCCGGCCGGGGAGGTCCCAGGCCGCCTGGACGTCGGGATGCAGTTCCCCGAGGCAGCCCACCTCCTCGCCGCCCACAAAGAGCAGAGCGGTCCGGCCCGGATGGAAGAAGGGGACCGTGCCGGCCTCCAGCCGCCAGGCCTCCCGGGGCACCCCGAGGCTGTCCAGGAGGTGCTCCACCACCCCTTTCAGGTAGTAGAAGTCCACCGGCCTGGCGGGCTGGTCCCAGGTCTTGGGCCGCGCCTGGCCCAGGGCCAGAATCCCCAGCCGCTCCTCCTCCCGGGGCAGGGTCTCCCCGGGCCGGGGGTGGAAGACCCGGCTGATCTCGAAGATCTGCAGGTCCCGCACCTGCCGGTTGACGTTGTACTGGGCCACGTCCAGAAGGGCCGGAGCCAGGAGGGTGCGGAGGATGGACCGCTCCTCGTACAGGGGGTTCTGAATGGTCACCGCCTGCCGGAGGGGGCTGTCCGCGGGCAGCCCCAGCCGGTCGAAGACCCGGGGGTGGGTGAGGGAATGGGTCATCACCTCCACCAGCCCCGCCCCCGCCAGGATCCGCCGAGCCCGGAGGGTGATGGCCGCCTGCGGGCTCCGGCCGCCCCGGACCGCCGGCCCCTGGGGCAGGGTGGCTTCAATCCGGTTGTAGCCGTGGAGCCGGGCCACCTCCTCGGCGATATCCGCCTCGATGGCCACGTCCAGCCGCGGGTTGGCCCCCACCGCACCCAGACCCCCCGCCTCATCCGCGGCCCAGGGCCGGACCGTCTCCCGGGCCCGGGCGATCTCCTGCCGGGCCGCCTGGAGCCAGGCCGACCGGTTCGCCGGATCGGCGGGCACCGGGGAGACCCGGGCCATCGCCGCCCAGACCGGGTCCCGCTCCGCCAGGGCCGCCAGGGCGTCCGCCCCGCCGGCCTCGCCGCCACCGGCCGCGCCGTCCCCGTCGCCCCCGGCGCCCTCCTCCCCGGCCGGGGTGAAGAGCAGGTCCTCCGCCGGCAGGACGGCAAAGCCCAGCCGCTCGAGGTACTCCTTCACCTGCCGCTCCTCCAGGGCGAGGCCGGTGACGGTCCAGAGCCGCCGGAGCCGGACCGGGATCAGCCGCGGCACCGCGACTCGGGGGTAGAGGTCGATCACCCCCGCCACCACCTGGCCGCCGGCCACCTGGACGATGAGCTCTGCGGCCCGGTTCAGGGCCCGGATCACCCCGGAGGGGTCGACCCCCCGGCTGAACCGGCTGGCCGCCTCGGAGAAGATCCCGTAGCGCCGGCTGGTCCGCCGGTTGTTGATGCCGTCGAAGATCGCCGCCTCCAGGAAGACGGTGGTGGTCTCGGGCCGGACCTCCGAGTCCTCGGCCCCCATCACCCCGGCGATCACCTGGGGCTTCTCCCCGTCGGCGATCACCAGCACCTCCTCGTCCAGCACCCGCTCCTGGCCGTCCAGGGTGACGATGCGCTCGCCGGGCCGGGCCCGGCGGACGATGACCTCCCGGCCGGCGATCCGGTCGTAGTCAAAGGCGTGGAGGGGCTGGCCGAGCTCCAGCATGACGTAGTTGGTGACGTCGACGATGTTGTTGATCGGCCGCATCCCCGCGGCCCGGAGCCGGGCCTGGAGCCACCCCGGGGAGGGGCCCACCTTCACCCCCCGGATGATCCGGCCGGCGTACCGGTGGCAGAGGTCCGGCGCGTCGATCCGGATCCGGATGAGGTCCCGGATGTCCGGAGCGCCGGTAACCGGGTCCGGCCCCTCCGCCACCCGGGGCTCCGGCCACCGGGGGGTCTGCCCCGTGAGGGCGCCGTACTCCTGGGCCACCCCCAGCATCGCCTGGCAGTGCGCGGCGTAGTTGGCGGTGAGCTCCAGCTCCAGCACCGTGTCGTCAAGGCCCAGGTACTGAGCGGCGTCGGCCCCCACCGGCGCGTCCGGCGGCAGGATCAGGATCCCGTCGCCCCCCTCGTCGATGCCCAGCTCCTCCGGCGAGCAGAGCATCCCCTCGGACCGGAACCCCCGGAACTCCGCCACCCCGATGGCCTTGCCCCCGGCAATGGTCGCCCCGGGCACCGCCACGGGGACCAGGTCTCCGGCCCGGACGTTCTGCGCGCCGGTGACGATGGTGAGCCGCTCCGGCCGGCCCACGTCCACGGTGCAGACCCAGAGGGCGTCGGCGTTCGGGTGCCGCTCGATCCCCTCCACCCGGCCCACCACCACCCCCCGGACCCCCTGGTTCAGAGGGGTGATCGCCTCCACCTTCACCCCGACGCCCGTGAGGCGCTCCGCCAGCTGCCGGGGCTCCTCCTGGACCTCCACGTACTCCTTCAGCCAGTCGATGGATACCCGCACCGCCGGTCACCCCCTCAGAACTGCCGCAGGAACCGCAGGTCGTTGTTGAAGAAGTGCCGGATGTCCTCGATGCCGTACATCAGCATCGCCACCCGCTCCAGCCCCACGCCGAAGGCGAACCCCGTCACCTCTTCGGGGTCGTAGCCGCCGTTCCGGATCACCGTCGGGTGGACCATCCCCGCGCCGAGGATCTCGATCCACCCCTCCCCCTTGCAGACCCGGCAGCCCGCGCCCCGGCAGAAGATGCAGGTCACGTCCACCTCGGCGCTGGGCTCGGTGAAGGGGAAGTAGGAGGGCCGGAGCCGGACCTGGGTCTCGGGGCCGAAGAGGGCCCGGGCCATCTCCAGGAGCGTCCCCTTCAGGTCCCCCATGGTGATGCCCCGGTCCAGCACCAGGGCCTCCACCTGGTGGAACATCGCGCTGTGGGTGGCGTCCTCAAAGTCCCGGCGGTAGACCCGGCCCGGGACGATCACCCGCACCGGCAGGGCCGGGGCCCGGGACTGCATGTACCGGATCTGGCAGGGGGAGGTGTGGGTCCGGAGGAGCACCTCGTCCGAGACAAAGAAGCTGTCCTGGGCGTCCCGGGCCGGATGCCCCTTGGGGATGTTGAGGGCCTCGAAGTTATACCAGTCCGTCTCCACCTCGGGGCCGTCGTAGACCTCGTAGCCCATGGCGATGAAGATCTCCTCGAACCGCTCCCAGACCTGCCGGAGGACGTGCAGGTGCCCCCGGGGCATGAAGGTGCCGGGGAGCGTCACGTCGATGCGCTCCGCCTCCAGCCGGGCGGCCAGCTCCTGCTGCCGCAGTTCCTCTTCCCGCTCGCGCAGGGCCGCCTCGATGGCCTCCCGGGCCTGGTTGCAGGCCGCCCCGAAGGCCCGGCGCTCCTCCGGCGGCAGCCGGCCGATCTGCCCGAGGAGCTGGCTCAGCTCCGCCTTCTTGCCGAGGTACCGGACCCGAAGGGCCTTCAGCTCCTCGGTGGAGGCGGCCGCCTGGATGGCCGCCAGGGCCTCGGCCTGGATGCGGCTGACCTCCTCGATCACGCCATGCACCTCCTGCAATCCTCGTGGAAAACCAAAACCCCCGTCCCACATGGGACGGGAGTTCTTCCCGCGGTACCACCCATCTTGGGCCGCCCGGACGGCCCCCCTCACCGGGCACGGGCTGCCTTCGCCGATGCCCTCGCCGGATAACGGTGGCGCACCGGCCGCCCCTACCCACACCGGCCCCGGGCCCTGCCCGGGCCGATGCTTCAGGGCGGCAGCTCCGGAGGGAACTTCCGCCGCCGGCGGAGCGGGACCTTCCAGCCAAGGGCCCCGTCTCTGGGCACCGCACTGGCGGCGTACTTTCCTCCTTCATCGCCTGCAGCCTCATTGCCGACCGAAACTCGTCCCGGCCGGCACCGCCGGGATCCGGGTTTCCCGGCGGGGTATTCGTGTAGAGGATTATAGCACAGCCCTACTGGAGAGAGAAGCGCCGGTACAGAAGGTAGGCCACCACCGAACCTGTCCGCAGGAAGAGGTTCCAGAAGACCTGGGCTGGGGACAGGGGGACCACTCCCTTTCCAGCAGGGTTTTGATTAATCTGACGCAAATCATTGTACCACACCGGCGGAGGCCGGCGCAACGGCGGAGGAACTCCTCACCGCCCCGGTCCGCCCGGCCGCCGGCCCGGCGCGTGCCGCTGCCCCACCGGCCTCCCGCCCGGCGCCTGCCGCTACTGCACCGGCCTCCCGCCCGGCGCCTGCCGTTGCCGGAGGGCCTCGTAAAGCAGGAGGCAC
>QGUP01000117.1 GCA_003242505.1 Bacillota bacterium | reverse complement strand
GCGCCGGGCGTGCCGGCCTCCGCCCCGGCGTTCCGGAGGAGGGAGAGAATCCCGGGGTAGAGGAGGACGGCGAGAAGGCCCAGGACCAGGGCCCCCACCAGGGCTTCGGCCAGCATGCTGCCCCGCTGGCTCCCGGACCGGACCGGGCCGGCTTCAGCCCCTCGTCCGGACGATTCCCTGCCGCGATGGCTTCCGGTCATGGGTAGGTCAGCCCCCCACGGGTATAGATCCGGAGGGAGATGGCCACCGCCTCGGCTTCCCGGAACTCAAAGGCGGTCAGGTCGGTGCGGACCGGGAAGGGCAGGTCCCGGAGCGCCCGCAGGAAAGCCAGGACCCGGTCGGGATGGCCGGGCGCCACCACCACCTGGGCGGGGATCGCGGTGATCCGCCCTTCCTTCCGGGGCGCCTCCAGCCGGTACTCGGTCAGCTGGGCGCCGGCCCCCGCCGCAGCCTTTTGGAGCCACTGCTGCAGTTCGGTGGCCCCCAGGGTCTCCGGCAACTGGGCCCGGAGCGCGGCCAGTTCCGCTTCCGCCGCGGCGGCTGCCGCCCGTACCCCGGCGGCGTCGGCCGCCACGGAGCGGGCCCGGCTGAGGGCCGCCTCCTGGGTCCGGAGTTCTGCCTGGAGCCGGGTGAGTTCATCCACCCCTACCCACAGGCCCCACCCTTCCAGGCCGGCGATGGCCACGAGGCACAGGACCAGCATCGCTCGGACGAGGCTCGCGCCCGGGGGGGCGCCCCGCGGACGGCGATTCACGGGTTATCACCCCCGGCCAGCATCACCCGGGCCCGGAACCCGACGCCCGTCTCTCCCTGGGAGAATTCCACGACGTAGGCCCCCCGGAAGGGAGGGGCGCTGAGCCCCTTCACAAAGCTCTCCAGGGCCGCCAGGTCGGGGGCGCTCCCCTCGACCTCCAGGGCGGTGGCCTGCTTGCCCCTGCCCTCGACCAGCGCCCTGGCTGAATGCAGGCCGATGCGGTGCCAGGACGCCTGCTCCGCCAGGGCCGGGGCCAGGAGGAGCCAGTCCGCAGGTTCCGGGGGCACCGCGCCAAGGTCCTGGCGGAGGCGCTCCAGTTCCTCCCGCTGCTGGAGGACCTGATCCACCAGTTCCTCCGCACCCCGGAAGGCCCGCAGTTCCGTCCCGCGCTGGTCCAGCCGGGCTTCCACCTCCGCGAGCCGCGCCCGGAGGACGGCCTGGCCTACCTCCCCGGTGGCGGCGACGGTGGCGGCGGCGAGGGCCAGGGCCACGGTCCGGCGGATCGCGGCCTCGTCGGGACTGGCCAGCGGGGCGGGCCTTCTGGGAAGCCGGGGCAGCCCGGGAATCCGCCGGGCGCCGAGGCAGGCCACAAAGGCGTCGGCGTCGAAGGCCGGGGCGTCCGCGTCCGAGCCGGCGGCGGGCCGCCGGCGGTGGGGCGACACCGCCGGAGGCGGCAGGCAGGGGAGCCCAAGGGCCTTCAGTTCGGCCCGGAGTTCCGGGCCAGCCCCGGGGCCGGTGACCGCCAGGGGCGAGTCCGGCGGCAGCCCGGCCTGGTTGCGCACGGTGCGAAGTCCCCGGGCCACCTCCAGGGCCGCCGGGGTGCCGGGGGTGGGGAAGGTGTTCAGCACCAGCCGGGGGAGGCCCCCGGTGAAGGCGGTACAGGTGATGGTCCCGTCCTCCCCCAGGTAGGCGACGGTCCCGTCGGGCCCGGCGAGGGCCGCCCGGAGGGTGGCCGGGAGGGCGTACAGCCCCCGGGGGCGGAGCCCGGCCTCCCGGAGGGTCTGGAGGTACCGCTCGACGCTCGTCCGGTGGAAAAGGAACGTGTGGAGGTCCAGCCCGCCGTCTGGCCGCCGGGTCCGGACCCACGCGGCGATCAGTTCGTCGGGGGCGAGACCCAGGAGCGCCTGCACCTCCTGCCGGAGGAGGGGGCGCAGGTGCCAGGGCCGGACCGGCGGCAGGGGGATCACCCGGGCGAGGCCGAGGGTGGGGGGGAGCACCACCTCCACCCGGCCCGGCCGGAGGCCCGCGGCGGCCAGCAGGTGCCGGATGGCCTGGGCGTCGGGGGGCGAGCCCGCCGGCGGCCGGTGCTCGGCCCAGGCCACGGGGGTACGGCCCCGAAAGCCGGCTACCCGCAGGGTCGGACCGCTCAAGTCCAGCACCACATCCATCAGTTCTCCGCTCCAATGACCCGCATCAGTTCTGCCACCGTTGTGATGCCCGACCGGACCAGCCGGAGCCCGGCCTCTGCCAGGCTCTCGTACCCGGCGGCCCTGGCGGCAGGCTCCAGATCCGTCACCGGGGCGGCCCGGGCGATCAGCCGCCGGATCTCCTCGGTCACCGGGAGAAGGCTGAAGATCCCGACCCGCCCCTGGTAGCCGGTGCCGGCGCAGTAGGCGCACCCCCGGCCGGCGAGTTGCTCCTCCAGGTGGCCGCCGGCCAGCTCCAGGAAGGCCCGCTCCGCAGCGCCCAGGGGGGTGGGGGCGGCGCAGTGGGCGCAGACCCGGCGGGCGAGCCGCTGGGCCACCACCCCGGAGAGGGCCGAGGCGAGGAGGTAAGGCTCGACCCCGATGTCCAGGAGCCGGTAGATGCCCCGGAGGGCGTCGGTGGCGTGGAGGCTGGTGAGGACCAGGTGGCCGGTGAGCGCCGCCTGGACCGCGATCCGGGCCGTCTCCCCGTCCCGGATCTCGCCGACCACGATCACGTCCGGGTCCTGGCGCAGGATGGCCCGGAGGCCGCTGGCGAAGGTGATGCCGGCCCGGGGGTTCACCTGGATCTGGGTGATCTGGGGGAAGACGTACTCCACCGGGTCTTCCAGGGTGACGATGTTCCGCTCCACCGCGTCCAGTTCCTGGATGGTGGCGTAGAGGGTGGTGGTCTTGCCGGTCCCGGTGGGGCCCACCACCGTCACCATGCCGAAGGAGCGGGCCGCACAGGCCCGGTAGCGCTCCAGGGTCGCCGGGTCCATGCCCAGGTTCTCCAGGGTGAGGAGCCGCTGCCGGGCCAGGAGCCGGAGGACGGCCTTCTCCCCCTTGATGGTCGGCATGACGCTCACCCGGATGTCGAGTTCCTGGTCGCCCTCCCGGAAGACCATCTGGCCGTCCTGGGGCTGGAGCTTTTCCACGATGTTCAGCCCGGCCAGCACCTTGATCCGGGTGATCAAGGGGTTCAGGAGGTCCTGAGGGAGGGGGGTGGCGTCGTGAAGCACCCCGTCGACCCGGTACCGGATCCGCACCCGGTCCCCCTGGGGCTCGATGTGGATGTCCGAGGCCCGGGACCGGACCCCCTGGGCGATGATCAGGTCGACGAGCCGGGCCACCCCTTCCTCGACCCCCAGTTCCCGCAGGGGGGCCATCAGGTCCGCGGAGAGCCGGTAGACCGCCTCCACGGCCTCCGCGATGGCAGCCCGGGCCGCGGCCACCACCCGGACCGGCCGAGGGCGAAGGTCAGCTCCGCGGCCAGCCGGGCCCTGGGCCGGTGGGAGGCCACCACCAGGGTCTCCCCTTCCAGCCGGACCGGGGCGACCCCGTAGCGCCGGGCGATGGGCTCCGGCAGCGCGGCGACGGCTTCGGGGGGGACCCGGTACCGCCGGAGGTCCACCACCTCCTGCCCCATCTCCGCCAGGGCGGCGAGGAGGTCTTCCTCCCGGAGGCGCCCCAGGGCGACCAGGATCTCCCCCAGCCCCAGGTCGGGATGGCGAGGCTGCTCCGCCAGGGCCCGGTCCAGGTCCTCCTGGGTGACCAGCCCCTTCATCACCAGGTACTCGCCCAGCATCATCGTCCGGGTCTCTTCGGCCATGGCCACCCTCCTATGGCTGCAGGGGGATCAGGGCTGGATGGACGTGGTCATGCGGAAGATGGGCAGCACCACCGCGGCGGCAAAGAACAGCACCGCTGCCGCCATGGCCACGGTCAGGGTGGGCTCCAGGGCCGCGGTGGCGATGCGCACCTGCCGCCGGGCTTCGGCCTCGTAGTGGGAGGCGAGGTGCCGGAGCACCTCGGGGACCGTGCCGCTCTCCTCCGCTGCCCGGATGGCCTGGACGAAGAGGCCGGGGATGAGGCCGGAGGCCGCCAGGGGTCCGGCCAGTCCCTGGCCGGCCAGCACCCGCCGCTGGGCTTCGGCCAGCCGGGCCTCGAGGTACGTGTTGCCGGTGGCGCCCACCGCCAGGGTGAGGGCCCGGTTCGCGGGGAGGTCGCTGGCCACGGTCTCCGCCAGGGTCCGAGCAAACCGGGCCAGGGCCGCGGCCTGCACCGCCCGCCCCGCCAGGGGGAGTCGGAGGAGCGCCCGGTCCCGGAGCCGCCGGCCCCAGGGGGTGGCGGAGGTGATAAGGGCCGTCAGCCCCGCCAGGGCGGCGAGGGCGAGGGCCCCGTAGGCGCCATAGGCCTCGGACCAGGTGCCCAGGGCCATCAGGATCCGGGTGGGGGCGGGAAGGTCCATCTCCAGGCTGGCGAAGAGGTCCGCCAGCCGGGGCAGGATGAAGAGGAAGGCCGTGACCAGGGCCAGGAGGCCCACGCCGACCACGAAGGCGGGGTAGACCAGGGCCGCGGCGACCTGGTCCCGGAGGTCCTTCTCCGCCTCCAGGAGCGCGGCGCACCGGAGGAGGGCTTCGTCCGCCCGGCCGGTGGCCTCCCCGGCCCGGATCAGTTCCACGTGGAGGGGCTGGAAGGCGCCCCCCAGGGCGGCCAGAGCATCGGAGAAGTCGCTGCCGCCGGCGATTCGGGCCTCCATCTCCGCCAGGGCGGTGCGAAACGCCCGGGACCGGGCCTCCTGCCGGAGGGTGCGGAGGGCGTCGAGGAGGGGCAGCCCCGCCTTCAGGGTGAACCCCAGTTGCCGGTAGAGGAAGATCGCCTCGGCCACGGCGATTCGGACCCGCCGGGGCCGGGGGGGCGGGACCGGCCGCACCTCCAGGGGATAAAACCCCAGGGCCCGCAGCCGGGCCCTGGCGGTGGTCAAGTCCGGGGCTTCCAGCACCCCCCGCTCCAGGCGGCCGGAGGCCTGATACGCCCTGTATCGGAAATGCACGGCGACCCACTCCCACGGGGGACGGGAAAGGCCCGGGGGAACCCGGGCCGGATCAGCGGGCTGGCGTAAGGTCAGTCTCCGTCGATGTCGTTGTCGATGTCGTCGAGATCCACGATGCCCCTACGGGTGAAGACCTGGATCCCATCAGCCCAGGAAGTCGGGGCCACGTTGGTGACGAACACCGTCCCGTTCGCGGAAATGCCCCAATAGAGCTTGTCGCCGCTGCCGTTGCTCTCGTTCATACCCTGCAGGTTGTACTCCCGGGCGTTGTCGGAGATGTCGTCAGGATTGACATCCAGGTAGTCCTTGAAATAGGTGCCGGTCTCGTCCGTGTCATTCCACATCGATCGCAAGCGCCACCTCGTTGGCGAAGGACTTGCCGACGGGGTACCGCTTCTCCGCATGGTTGTGGTAGAACCGCTCCGCCGCCACCTGCACCGCCGCGATGGTCTGCTTCAGCCCGGACTTGCTCGCGTCGGCGAGGAACCGGGGGACCGAGATGGTGGCCACCGCGACGAGGATACCGATGATCAGAATCACGGCCAGCATCTCGATCAGGGTGAAGCCTTCCTGCCGGCTCAGGAGCGTCCGCACCGACTCCCAGCCCCGCGGCACCCGGGCCGCTGCCTTCTTCCGCACCACTGCCAATCCCTCCGCCATCTTGATAAGTCGTGTCGATAAGTCCTTCTTGTCTTGATTAGTAAAGCGAGGATAAATAATCCGATCGAACTCCTAGCCCTCGCATTATATAACACGGTAAAACGTACGGGAAGGGCCAGAAACAGGTAGGGATGGGCCCTTCTTCGGTTTTGCAGCCGATGGCAGGAGAGACCAGCCACGGACGCCGAAATAGGCATACTTAGCAAGGTTCATCGGGGGAACTTCTATGGACACGGAAGTCTACCAGGCCTTCGTCGCCGCCGCGATGAAGGCGATGGAACAGTGGGGCGGGCAGGCGGCCCGGGCGGAGCCGGCGGGGCTCGACCACACCCAGACCGCTCCCCAGGGGGTGAGCGCCCTCGTCGCCCTGGTGGGCTCCGTCGGGGGGCTGCTGCTCGTCACCATGGACGAGGCCACTGCGGCTTGCTTTGCCCGCAGGGCCCTCGGGCCCTCCGCGGAGACGGTCCCCGGGCTGAGCCGGAGCGTGGTGGCGGAACTGGCCAACCTCATCGCCTCGGGAGGGGCTTCCCGGCTGGCCGACGCCGGCTACTCCCTGACGGTGACCGTGCCCCAGCCCCTCAGCCCCGGGGAGGAGTTCCTGGCCCAGCCCGCCCTGTTCCGGGTGATCACCCTCCGTTGTGGCGGGCACTCCGTCGCCCTCCGGGTCCACCCCCGGGATGCTTCCAGCCCCACAGCCCGCCCTCAGGGGCAACGGCTGGGGGGGGGGGGGGGGATCCTCCACCCACGCCGGCCCCCGGCCGGGCGGCAGCCGGTGGGTGGCCCGCGCCACCGCCGCATCCT
>QGUP01000557.1 GCA_003242505.1 Bacillota bacterium | reverse complement strand
CACCGGCTGGGTGCCCTTTGACCGGGTGCACCAGTACTACTGGGCGGCTGACGTCTTCTGCTGCTCCTCCCAGTGGCAGGAGCCCCTGGCCCGGGTCCACTACGAGGCCATGGCCACCGGCTTGCCCATCGTGACCACCCGGCGGGGTGGGAACCCCGAGGTGGTGGACGGCCTGGGCAACGGGTTGGTGGTCGACCGGTACCGGGACCCCGTCGCCCTGGCCGCGGCCCTGGGGGAGATCCTGGCCGACAAGGAGAAGGCCCGGGCCATGGGCCGGCAGGGGCGCCGGGTGGCGGAGGAGCGGTTCAGCTGGGACCGGGTGGCCCGGGACCTGGGGGAGGTGCTGGCCCGGGCGGCGGCCGGGGCCCCCGGCGCCCTGCCGGGCTCGGCCCCGCCGGAGGCCCCCTGAGCCCCGGCGGAAACCCCCGGGTGGTCCCGGGGGCTGGTCCGGAGCCGGGCGGCCTCCTCCGGGTGCCCCGGGCTTGGCCCTGAGTGGGAGGCGAAGGCAAGGAGGCGGTGACGGGACGATGCCGCTGGCAGTGGTGACCGGCTGTGCGGGCTTCATCGGCTCCCACCTGGTGGAACGGCTGCTCCGGTCCGGGTACACCGTCCGGGGGATCGACCGGCGGAGCCCCGCCGGCGGGGACCCGGAGGCCCGGTTCAACCTCGCCGGGGCCCTCGGCCACCCCGGGTTTGAACTCCACGTGGGGGACCTCCTGGAACTCGACCTGCCCCCGATCCTCGCGGGGGCCGACTATATCCTCCACCTGGCCGCCCGGCCCGGGGTCCGGGGCGGCTGGGGGGACGACTTCGACGGCTATGTCCGGGACAATTTCCTGGCCACCCAGCGGCTGCTGCGGGCCTGCACCGGCACCGGAGTCCGGCGGCTGGTCCTGGCCTCCACCTCCGCCGTCTACGGGGCGGCCCGGCCGCCCCAGCGGGAGCGGGGGCCCACCCGGCCCCTCTCGCCCTACGGGGTGACCAAACTGGCCGCGGAGCACCTGGTGCGGATGTACGGCCGGCAGCACGGCCTGCCGTGGACCATCCTCCGGTATTTCACCGTATACGGTCCCCGACAGCGGCCGGACATGGCCTTCCGCCGGATGCTGGCCGACGCCCGGGCCGGGCGGCCCGTCCGGGTCTACGGCGACGGCAGCCAGGTCCGGGACTTCACCTACGTGGACGACGTGGTCGCCGCGACGGTGCTGGCGATGCGGCAGCCCCAGGCCGCGGGGAAGACCCTCAACGTCGCCGGGGGCTCCCCGGTCTCCCTCCGGGAGGCCCTGGCGGTCCTCGGCGAGGTCATCGGGCGGCCTCCCCGGGTGGTCCACGTGCCCCCGACCACCGGCGAGATGCCGGTCACCCGGGCCGACATGACCCGCACCCGGGAGTGCCTCGGCTGGCAGCCCCGGGTGGGGCTGGCGGAGGGCCTCAGCCGGCAGTGGACCTGGCTCCAGCGCCGGCTCCTCCAGGAAGGGCTGCTTCCGGACTGGGAGGAAGACCCCGAGAGCCGGCGGCTGGGTCGCGCCGGGCGGGAGGACCCGAGTTCGGTTCGCACCGGGTGGGAGGAGCCAGGGTGGGTTGGCCCTGGGTGGGAAGACGGAAGATCGGTTGGCGGCGGGTGGGAGGAGCCGGGAGCGGCTGGCACCGGGTGGGGAGAAGGGGAGGGGCAGGAGCATGGCTGACAGGCCGCTCATCGGGGTGTTCCTGCCGGGAGAGCCCGACCGGGTGCGGCCCTTCGGCGCCATGACATCCTTCTTCCTCCGGCTCTGCCACCAGGCGCCGGTGGCGGGGGTGCGGG
>QGUP01000116.1 GCA_003242505.1 Bacillota bacterium | reverse complement strand
CCTCGGCCGGCCTACGGTCCCGGTCTTCAGCCCCCTGTCCCCGGCCGGCGGCTTCTGGCAGCACCTCATCCATGCCGCCACCTGGGCCCTGGCCATGCCCGCGGGGGCGCTGGCGGTGGGGGTCGCGGCCGGGACCCGGACGGGCGCCCTCCGTTGGGCCGGGTTCTACCACCGCCGGTCCTGACCCTGGGCCGGGCATCCCCGGCGCATAGGGGCACCCCTTCCACCCGATGCTAATGGCGACGTCCAGATGCGGGGGAGGGGGCTGCCCATGCGCCCGTTGCCCAGGACCGTGTGGCGTCGGATCATCGCCGATTACCTGCGCCGGGACCAGGCGCCCCTCTCCCCCGGGGACTGGGCCGCGGTGGATGCCGCGGTGGCCGAGAGCCACGCGGCCCACGCGGTGGGCCGCCGGTTCCTGCCCGTCCAGGAGGGGGTGGCGCCCGGGATCGCGGTGCTGCCCGGGGGCCCGGGCCCCGGGCGGGAGCGCCGCGGGCGGCCGGAGCGGGGGCTTTCCCTGGGTCTGGTGCACAGCGACTTCCCGGTCCCGCCCCGGGGGCCGGGCTTTCTCCCGGCGGTGCTCCGGGCGGGGAGGGAGGCCGCCCGGACCTGCGCCCTGGCGGAGGACCACCTGATCCTCCACGGCCATCCGGCCCTCGGCCACCAGGGGCTCCTGGGGGCCCGGGGCCGGAACGTCCTTCCCCTGGGAGACTGGCGGCGCCCGGAGCGGGCCCGGGAGGACCTGATCCGGGGGCTGGAGCGGCTGGTCCGCCGGGGGTTTCGGGGCCCCTTCGCCCTGGTCCTGCACCCGGACCGGCTGGCGGCCGCCGGCCCCGGCGGCTGGCCGCCGGACCTGGCCCGGAGCTTTGCCGCCGGGATCGTTCCAACCTGGCACATGGGCCGGGAGCAGGTGCTGATCGCGTCCGTGAACCCTGATACAATGGATCTGGCGGTGGCCCAACCCCTGACCACCGCCTACCTGCCCGCAGGGGAGGCGGGCCAGTTTCGGGTCTTCGCCCTGGTGGCCCTGCGGACCAAGGATCCCGGGGCGATCTGCACCCTGGAAGCCTGGCGCAGTTGACACCCGGATCGACCCCGCTTATAATGATTGGGCGCCCCCTGGAGGAGGTGAGCCGGGGGTGGCCAAGGGAACCAGGCCGGCTGCCGCCGCCAACCAGGTACTGGCGGAGAACCGGAAGGCCCGGCACGAGTACTTTATTGAAGAGGTCTACGAAGCCGGGATCGCCCTGGTTGGCACCGAGGTGAAGTCCTGTCGCCTCGGGCGGGTCAGCCTCCAGGACAGCCACGCCCGGGTGGAGAACGGCGAGGTCTTCCTGTACGACGTGCACATCAGCCCCTACGAGGCGGGCAACCGGTTCAACCACGACCCGAAGCGGCCGCGGAAGCTCCTCTTGCACAAGCATGAGATCATGCGGCTCTACGGAAAGGTCCGGGAGCGGGGCTACACCCTGATCCCCCTGAAGTTCTACCTGAAGAACGGGCGGGTCAAGGTGGAGCTGGCCCTGGCCCGGGGCAAGAAGAAGTACGACAAGCGGGAGGACATCAAGGCCCGGGAGGTTCGGCGGGAACTGGAGCGGGTGATGCGCCACTACGCGGGCCGGTAGCCTTCCGGAGATATGCGGGGGCGAAACAGGTTCGACGGGGGCAGCGCAGGACCAGAAAGCGAGCCGAGGTCGTCACCGCCTCGTAAAAAAGGTGGCAAAAGATAAGTGCCAACAACGAGTCTCTCGCTCTGGCCGCTTAAGCGGCCCCGTCACGCTTAGAGAACCGTGACGGATCGCTCCTCCGGACCGCCGCCCACGCGCCGGAGTTGTAGCGTGACCCAGTGGGCTGGCCTGCCGAGCCGCCTCTGATCGGCGGGCGAGAACAAAGGAGGCTGGCCGCCGCCGGATCCGGCCCCGGGGAGCCGGGGGCGGCGAGAGGCAAAGCCGGGGCTGCGCTCGGAGACGTCTGGTCAGGTGCGCTCTCGGACGCGGGGGGCAGTTCCCCGCCGCCTCCACCAGAAAAAAAGCACCCCAGAAGGGTAACCCTTCTGGGGTCTTTTATCGTCTATTGATTCAGGAGTAGATTCAGGAGTAAATGGTAGGCGGTGCGAGAATTAGCAATGACAAGAACAACTGGGCAATGGCGGGAGTGGCATCACCCGGAGCATCCTCCGGGGCATCACCCGGGCGGACGCTCTTCCCGTCTTTCCATCGAACCTTTTTGTCGGGGGTTTTCGTATAAGATGATAAAAAGATACTGGCTGGCAAAGGAGATGGTGGCTGACAAGTCGAGCCACGAGGAGTGGACCTGGCTGCCGCAAGGTGGGAGCCGGCTACCGCAAGGTTGGGGGCTACCGCAAGGTGGGAGCCGGCTACCGCAAGGGCGGACGCGGACCAGGCGGAACCCCCTCTTCCGCTCCCTGGCGCTGGTCGGGAGGATGGCGGCGGCCGGCCTCCTGGCTTTGGCGCTCCTCTCCTCTCCGCAGCCGGCCGCCGCACAGACGGGGGCGGCCTCTCCCCCGCTCCGCCTGGAGGTGGAGGGAAAGGAGGTGGCGGTGGACCCGCCGCCCTTCATCGATGCCGGGCGGACCCTGGTGCCCATCCGGTTTGCCGCCGAGGCCCTGGGCGCCCAGGTCGGGTGGCATCCGGAGCAGCAGCAGGTGGTGGTGGGGTTTCCGGGCCGCCAGGTGGTGCTGACCATCGGCCGGAACCAGGCCCGGGTCGGGGACGCGGAGGTCACCCTGGACGTGCCGCCCCGGATCGTGGCGGGACGGACCTTTGTCCCCGTGCGGTTTGTGGCCGAAGGCCTCGGGGCCACCGTCGAGTGGGACGCCGACACCTACACGGTCCGGCTGTGGCGGCAGCCCAGCCAGGTGAGGCGGGTCACCCTGAACCGGGCGGTGGGCGCGGCCGAGATTCGGGTTGAGCTTTCGGCGCCCCTGCTCTCCCACCGCCTGGAGACCCGGCCGGACGACCCTACAGGGCTGGTGCTCAGCCTTTACCCCGCGGTGCCGGCGACAGCCCTGCCGGAGGTGCCGGAGAGCGACCCCCTCCTTGCCGGCCTCCGGTTTGAGCCGGACGGCCGGGGCCTCCGGCTGGTGGTGGACCGCCGGCGCGGGGGGCCCTACCGGCTGGAGCCGGACCCCGACGGCCTGGGCCTCACCCTGAAGCTCTTCTACCAGGTCACGGGGGTCGAGGTGAGCCAGGATGGCTGGGTACCGGTGGTGACCATCCGCACCGACGGCCCGGTGGCCTACCAGACCCTGACCCTGGCTCAGCCGCACCGGCTCGTGATCGACCTGCCGGGGGTGACGCCGGCGCCGGGGCTGCCGGCCGAGGTGCCGGGGGTGCCGACCCTCGGGCTCCAGCGGGTGCGAACCGGTGAGCCCCTGCCCCAGGTCACCCGGGTCGTGCTGGACCTGGCAGGCCCCCGTCCGCCGGTCATCACCCCGACGGCCGACGGCCTGGTGGTCCGCCTGCCGCCCCATCTCACCGACCTCCGCTGGGAGGCTCTCCAGGGCCGGACCCGGCTCACCCTCCTGCTCACCGGCCCGGCCGCCGCGACGGCGGAACTCCTCCCCGACGGCCGGCACCTCCGGGTGCGGATTCCCCAGGCGGTGGCCGCCGTCCCACAGGTGCCCCAGCCCGGGCCGGGGATGGCCGCGACCCGGATCACCCTCAGCCAGAGCGGGTCGCCCCCGGGGCTGGACGTGGTGCTGGAGGTGCCCTACTACCAGGGGCACCGGCTCCTCTCCGGCCCAGGGGAGGGCCAGGTGGTTCTCGAACTGGAGGGTTCGCCGGTCTACGGCCGGCGGATCTGGGTCGACCCGGGCCACGGCGGCCATGACCCCGGCGCCCTGGGGCCCAGCGGAAGCCAGGAGAAGCAGGTGAACCTGGCGGTCGCCCTCCGGCTCCGGGAGTTGCTGACCCAGGCCGGCGCCCAGGTGCAGGTCACCCGGCAGGACGACCGCTTTGTGGAACTCCGGGCCCGGATCCAGGGGGCCAACGCGGCCCAGGCGGACATCTTCGTCTCCATCCACGCCAACTCCGCCGGCAGTCCCCAGGCCGCTGGGATCGAGACCTACTACTGGGACAACCACCCCGAGAGCGCCCGGCTGGCCCAGGCGATCCACCGGCACCTGATCGAGGAACTGGGTCTGCGGGACCGGGGTGTGAAGAAGAACGACTATCTGGTGCTGCGGGAGGCCCGGATGCCCGCGGTGCTGGTGGAACTCGGGTTCATCTCCAACCCGGAGGAGGAGCGGCTCCTGACGGATCCCTCCTTCCAGCAGCGGGCGGCAATTGCCATTCAGAAAGGGATTTTCGATTACTTTCAGCAGGAATAAGGGTCCTGGCGTCTAAAGATTATATCGTCCAATCTTTGAGTCTCTCGTATTCGGACATTTCGCCACCGCAGGTATCGGGGCTCTCGCCACGGCAGGGATTCACGGCCGGAATCCGGGCTCTCGCCACTGCAGGCAACCGGGAACATGGCCGCGGCCCTGTGCAGGTGCCCTGCACAGCTGCAGTTCAGGATTTGGGCGGAGGTGATCGGTGTGCTGAGCACCCAGCCGGCCGGGGTTGACCGGCAGGTCGCGGAGATCGAGGAACTGCTCCGGACCGTGGGCGCCATCCTCAGGAAACGGGCACGGGACATCCTCTCCAATTTCCGCATCACACCGCCGCAACTGGACGCCCTGCTGGTCCTGAACGAACACGGGGAACTGACCATGGGCGAACTCTGCCAGCGGCTGTTCCTGGCCTGCAGCACGGCAACGGACCTGATCGACCGGATGGAGCGCAACCAGCTCATCGAGCGGGTCCGGGACACCGCGGACCGGCGGGTCATTCGCCTCCGGCTCCTGGATAAGGGGCGGCGCATCATCGCCGAGGTTCTGGAGGCCCGCCGGCGCTACCTCAGTGGGGTGCTGGGCGATGTCAGCCCGGCCCAGAAGGAGCAGATCATCCAGTCCCTGCAGATCCTGAGCGAACGGATGGGCCGGGGTTAGGGCCAGCCCTCCCCCTGTCATCCCCAGCCGGGCTGCCGGTGGCTTCCGCCGATGGCTGCGAAGCCGCCGGCGGCCTTTTGCTGCCCTGTCTCCGGTCAGCCCTTTCCGGCCCGGAGGCTTTTTCCTGCCCTTCCCCGGCCACCCGCCTGTCCGGTTGACGGCTTTTCGCCGGGGCCGCCCTGGGCTTATACTCAAGAGAAGGTGATGCAGCATGCCCCAGCGGCCCATCGGCTTCTTCGATTCCGGCGAGGGCGGGCTGACGGTGGCCAGGGCCGTGGCGGAACTCCTCCCCGGCGAGGAGATCCTCTACGCCTGCGACAGCGCCCATTTCCCCTACGGCCCCCGGTCCCTGCCGGAGGTTCGCAGCTTCTTCCTGTGCTTTGCCCAGTTCTTTGCAGACCAGGGTTGCAAGCTTGTGGTCATCGCCTGCAACACCGCCACCGCCGCCGTGCTCCTGTCTGGCCCGCCGCCGGAGCTTCCCGTGCCGGTCCTGGGGGTGGTGGAGCCCGGGGCCCGGGCCGCGGTGGCCGCCACCCGGACCGGGCGGATCGGGGTGGTCGCCACCCAGGCCACGGTGGGCGCGGGGGTCTACCCCCGGGTGATCCGGGGCCTTGCCCCCGGGGTCCGGGTGGTCCAGCAGGCCTGCCCGGTGCTGGTCACCCTGGCGGAGCAGGGGGTGGTGGAGAGCCCGGAGGTCCGGGAGGAGGTCCGCCGGTGCCTCGAGCCCCTGCTGGCCGAGGGGATCGACACCCTGATCCTCGGCTGTACCCACCTGCCCCACATGCAGAAGGTGATCGGCGAGGTGGTGGGGCCGGGGGTGCGGCTGGTGGACCCCGGGCTGGCCACGGCCCGGGAGGTCCGGGAGTACCTGGCCCGGCGGGGGCTGCTGAACCCCGCCGCCTCCGGCGGCCGGCTCCGGTTCTACACCACCGGCGACCCGGACCGGTTTGTCCGGGTGGCCCGGCTTCTCTGGCCCGGTCGGGTCCATCGGGCGGAGCACCTGCCCCTGTGGCCGGCGGAGACCCGGCAGGCGCCCAGTCCCGCAGCCGGTGGGCATTCAGGGGGGTAGGAGCCTTGGCAGGAGCCCCGAGACCGAGACTGGTACTGGCGACCCGCAACCCCGGGAAAGTGGCGGAGTTCCGGGCCCTCCTGGAGCCGGCCGGGGTGGAGGTCCTGGGCCTCGACCCCCGGATCCCGGAGGTGGAGGAGGACGGGGCGACCTTTGCGGAAAACGCCCTGAAAAAGGCCCTCACCTACGCCCGGGCCACGGGGCTGCCGGTCCTGGCCGACGACTCCGGGCTGGAGGTGGACGCGCTCGGCGGCCGGCCCGGGGTGCACTCGGCCCGGTGGGTGCCGGGGACCGACGCCGACCGGAACCGGGCCCTGCTCCGGGAACTCGAGGGGGTGCCGCCGGAGCGGCGGACCGCCCGGTACGTCTGCGTCGTGGCCCTGGC
>QGUP01000115.1 GCA_003242505.1 Bacillota bacterium | reverse complement strand
CGTCACCTGGGTCCAGCGTCCCCGGCCCACGGGGGAGCCGGTACCGGGCCCCGGCCCGGAGCGGTTCCGCGACGAGGTGCGGCTTCACGCCCTCTTCCTCTACCATGGCCTCACCCCACCCCCGTCCCGCCCCCGCCATCCCAGCCGGGCTTGACGCTCCCTGACCGGCGAAATACAACTTATACTGCAGACTTATCACGCCCGCGACATTTCCTGACTGCGCCTTCGCCGGGCCTACAGGGAGGAATCGCCGGCATGTTCGTCTGCAGCGGTTGCCAGCAGCACGCCCGGGATGAGGACCTGCAGTTCACCCTCCTCCACCACTCCCGGGCCAACCACCCGAGCAAGGAGATGTTCTTCCGGCGCTTCGATTCCCGGGACTGCCTGGTCCAGTTCCTGGACCGGCTGGAGCGCCACGCGGACCGGTACATCCTCACCGACCTGACCGGCCCCGAGCCCGTGGAGTACGGGCCGGCGCTGCCCCGGGAGCTCAAGGAACGGCTGCTGGCCGCACCCCAGCAGCGGTAGATGCGGAAAGCCCAGGAGGAAAGCCGCCCGGAATCGTCCGGGCGGCCTTCGATATTTGGATCCGCTGCTTCCTTTAGATCTGCTGCTTCTCCTGCTGCTTCTGCCGGGCGGCTTCTACGATCTCCTTCACCTTCTCCCGGCCCAGGAGGTGGACAAAGCCGCCGATCCGGGGGCCGCTGTCCGCGCCCAGCAGCACGCCGTACAGCAACTTGAAGTACTCCCGGGCGGGGATGCCGTGGGCCCTGGCGATCTCGAAGATCCCGCTCTGGATCCGGTCCGGCTCGGTCTCCCGGTCGATGAGGGCCAGGAACTCATCCACCAGCGCCCACTGCTCCGGGGTGAGGTCCGGCACCCGCCGGGTGGGGAGGATGAAATCCTCGTAGTAGTTCCGGGCCTTCTCCAAAAGTTCCCGGACGTACGGCCAGCTTTCCCCGATCCGGGCGTTGCCGAAGGTCCGCTCCAGGTACGGCCGCAGGAGGTTCGGGTCGGTGATGCCGATCGCGCTCATCAGGTTGATCAGGTCCGAGTACCGGAGGCCCCCCAGGTCCGGCCGCTCCCCGTGGTAGTAGACGAACCGGTACTGGGGATCCGCCGGGTCGAGGGTGAGCACCTCGTCCATGTACCGGATGACCGTCTCCGGCCCCAGGTTCTTCTGCTGCCGGGGGTTCTTGAACATCAGGAGGTTGACCGCGTCCTGGGTGCCCCACCGGTGGAAGTTCTCCAGGGTGATCCCCTCGCCGACGGACTTGGAGATCTTCCGGCCCTCCTCGGTGAGGAACATCTCGTAGAACATCTGCACCGGGGGCTGGCCGCCGAGGATCCGCACGATCTCGGTGGAGATCTTCGCGGAGTCGATCAGGTCCTTCCCGTACATCTCGTAGTGGACCGGGAAGTAGAACCACCGGGCGGCCCAGTCGATCTTCCACCCCAGCTTGCCCTTGCCCCCCAGGGCGTCCTGCTCCCCGGCATGGCCGCAACCCCGGACCCCCCGGAACTCGCCGGTGCAGGAGTAGCGGACCCGGGTGGTCTCCGGATCCCACTCGTGGACCACCGTGGTGTTGACCCGGCCGCAGTTCTCGCAGGCCGGCTGCCAGAAGAACCAGTTGACCCGGTTCTCCTCCCGCATGGTGGGGAGCATCAGGTCCAGGATCTGCTGCCCGTGCCGGAAGATCCGCTTGATGACCTCATCGTAGTGACCGCCGTTGTACATGTCGGAGGAGGCGACGAACCGGTACGGGATGCCCGTCTTGTCGAGCATCTCGATCAGTTCCCGGTTCATGTGGGCCGAATACGACGGGCAGCACCCGTAGGGGTCAGGGATCCGGGAGACGGGCTTGCCCAGGTGCTCCGCCAGCCAGGGAGCGTCGATGTTCTTGGGGATCTTCCGGAGACCGTCCATGTCGTCGGAAAAGACGATGATCTCCGCCTGCTTCCCCAGTTCTTTCAGCCCCATGGCCACATAGTAGGTGCGCACCACCTCGCCGACGGTACCCATGTGGGGGTGACCGGAAGGCCCAAAGCCGGTCTCCAGGATGTACGTCTGCCGGTCGGGCCACCGCTCTGCGATGCGCCGCGCCTCCTGCTGCGGCCAAAGCATGGGGCTGCTCATCTTCCTGCCTCCCATGGCGGAATTGGCTACTGGTAAGTATACGGGAGCCTTCCGGGGGTTTCAAGCAACCAGGGGTCTCACGCCACCAGGTCGGCTCCGGCGGCGAGGTCGGCCAGCCCTTCGGCCGGTCCGGAGGCACCCGGGAGTCCCGAGGGTCAAGTCCCGGCGGCACAGGCCCGGGGGCCCTCCTCCCGGCCTTCCGGTCCCTCCGCCCGGCCCCTCGGCCCCGGTGCCGGCGCCGGGGCGCTCCCCGCCTGGTCGCCGGCCGCCGCCGCCCAGGCCAGGGCGGCGGCCAGGTCCCGGCGCCAGTAGCTCATGGTGTGGCCCGCCGGCCGCTCCCCGCCCCCGACGGCAAAGCCCTGGTCCGACAGCCGCCGGGCCAGATCCGCCCCGTAGGCCCGGACGTCGACGCCGAAGATGTTTCCCTCGTACCGCCCCCAGGTGAGCCAGACCCTCTGGCCCTCCGGCCGGGCGCAGCCGATGGCCTCCTCCAGCACGGGGCTCAGGGCCGTGGGGGACTGGATCACCGCCCAGGCAAAGCGGTCGGGGTGCCCGAGCAACACCTCCAGCATGGCCGCAGCCCCTGCGGAAAAGCCGAGAAGCCCGTGGGGCCCCGGCGAGACCGGCAGCCGCCGGGAGAGGTCCGGGAGAAGCTCTTCCACCACGAACCGGGGCCAGGTCCCCGGCCGCACCCCGGGGACCAGTTCCACTAGCCGCAGCACCGGGCTCTCCGGCGGCTGAATCCCCACCGCCACCAGGGGCGGGATCTGCCCCCCGGCCGCCAGCCCGGCGACCACCCCGGGCAGCCGGGCCTCCTCGACGTAAGCGGGGCCATCGGCGGCGAGGAGGGCCGGGCACCGGCGGGCCCCCGTGCATTCCGGGGGGATCCAGGCCTCCACCCGGACCGGGCGCCCCAGGATCTGGCTCGTCAGGGTCCAGCGTTCCCGGCGCACTCCGGCGGGCAAGGACGGTGGCTCCTCCCCTGGCGCCAGGGGTCCCAGGTAGACGCTCCAGACGACGCCAAAGCCGCGGCTGCGCCGGGGGTTGGCGGGATCGGGCTGCCCCCGGCCGTTCACCAGCAACCGGTACTGAAAGACCGCGTCGGCGGGTACGGGCAGGGAGCCGGCCCACAGGTCCGTCCCGGGCAACCGGCTGAGGTCCAGGGGATGCCAGCGGGTCACCTCGCTGCTGACCGCCACCTGCCGGGCCTCACCCCAGTAGAAAAAATAAAGCCAGTCGCCCTCGAGCCTGGGCGTTCCCGTCCGCCGGACCCGTTCCCACCACATCCGGGCGAGCCCCTGGCGCTCGGCCGGACCCGCGGCCAGAATGGCCGCGCGGGCATCGGACCACCGGTCCGGCAGCGGCCCGGGGCGGCTGGCAGCAGACGGGGCCCCGGCGGGCGGCGCCGCTGCCGGCGCGGCCCCCGCCGCCTCCCGCCGAGGCTCCCCTCCCGGGCCCTGGAATACCAGCAGGCAGGCCGCGGCGAGCAACCCCAGGGCCGTGAGGGGCCGCCACCGCCGCCGGGGGCCGGTTCCGGAGCCAGTCCGCACCACCCCCACCTCCCGGGGGTAGGATGCGCCGGGCCCGCCGCTGCCCATGCCGGGTGGGCGAGGTTCGCCCAGACCCGGCCCACGGGGGGTTCACGCCCCCAGCAGGTCCTCCCGGCGGATGGGTCCCACCGCGGCCAGGGTCTGGGGCCCGGCCAGGAGCCGCCCGGCCAGGGCCTGCACGTCCGCGGCGGTGACGGCCTCGATCCGGGCCACCACCTGCTCCGGCGGCACCGTCCGGCCCAGAAGGGTCAGCTGCTCCCCCATCCGGTGCATCCGCTCCGGGACCGACTCCAGCCCGAGGAGGAGGCTGCTCTTCAGCTGTGCCCGGGCCCGCTCCAGTTCCTCCGCGCTGACCGGTTCCCGGGCCAGCCGCTCCAGCTCCGCCCTGATCAGCGCCAGGGCCCGGCCTGCGGCCTCCGTCCGGACCGCTGCGTAGACCCCCATCACCCCGGCGTGCCGATAGGCCTCGTGGAAGGAGTAGACGTTGTAGGCCAGCGCCTCCTCTTCCCGAATCCGCTGGAAGAGCCGGGACGAGTTCCCTCCGCCCAGGATGGTGCCCAGGACCATGCCCGAGTAGAGGGCCGGGTCCCCGAGGCCGGGGCCCGGTCCGCCCAGCACGAGATGCACCTGGTCGATGGACCGGCGCCGGACCCTCAGGCCGGGGCGGGGAACCGGCGGACCTGGCCGGGGTCGGGCGCGGGTGCCCTGCCAGCCCCCCAGCAGCCGGGCCACCTGTTCCCGGGCCGCGCCGGGGTCCACCGCGCCGACCAGGCAGACCACCGCGTTGTCGGGGGTGTACAGTTCCCGCCGCAGGGCCACCAGCCGCTGCCAGGAGAGGCCAGCGACGCTCCGCCGGGTACCGGTGATAGGCCGCCCCAGGGGGTGGGACCCCCACAGGAGCTGGTCGAAGTCCGCCATCACCCGCTGCTCCGCGGCGTCGTCGTCCCCCTTGATCTCCTCCAGGATCACCTGCCGCTCCCGCTCCACGTCGCTGGGATCCAGCCGGCTCTCCAGGAGCATCTCCGCCAGGAGTTCCAGGGCCTCGACCCAGTACTCCGCCAGAACCCAGGCGTAGTACGTGGTGGTCTCCCGGCCGGTGACCGCGTTCACCTCGCCGCCGATGCGGTCCATCCAGGCCGCCAGCTCCCGGCCGTTGCGCCGGAGGGTGCCCTTGAAGAGCATGTGCTCCAGGAAGTGTGCGGCGCCGGCTTCCCCCCGCCGCTCGTCGTTGGCCCCGGCGCCAATCCAGATCCCCACCGCCACCGACCGGGCGTGGGCGAGGGGTTCAACGGCCACCCGCAGACCGTTGGCCAGGGTGAAAAGCTCGTAGTGCTGCATGGGCCCATGATAGCAGACCAGCCGGGCGAAGGAACACCCCCCTGCCGCGGCCGGCCATACTTCTACCCCAACGTTTTTCCCCTGCCGAAGGGTCTTCTCCGCAGCCGTTTGCCGAAGGTTCGACTACGGAAGCACTTCGAGGATCTGATACCGGATCGGACCCGCCGGCGCCTCGACGGTCACCACGGCGCCGGCCTTCTGCCCCAGGATCGCCTTGCCGACCGGGGACTCGGTGGAGATCTTCCGCTCCGCGGGGTTGGCCTCCACGGAGCTGACGATGGTGTACTCCTCCACGTCGCCGTACTCCAGGTCCTTGAGGCGAACCCGGCTCCCCAGCCGGACGACGCCGTCCCCCTGGGCGCCGACCTCGTCCTGGGTGATCACCCGGGCCAGCCGGAGGGTCTTCTCCAGCTGGGCGATCCGCCCCTCGACAAAGGCCTGTTCGTTCCGGGCATCGTCGTATTCCGAGTTCTCGCTGAGGTCGCCCAGGGCCCGGGCTTCCTTGAGCCGCTGGGCCACCTCCTTGCGCTTGACGTTCTTTAGATAGTCCAACTCCTCCTGAATCTTACGCAGGCCCTCAGGAGAGAGAATGATCTCCTTTTCCTCCAATCCTGTCTCGCCCCTTAACCCTGGCGTCTTTCCGACAGTCCGCGCAACGGAAACGGGCGGGGCATGGCCCCGTCCATCTACCCATGTTATACAACGCCGGTCGCCCCGTGTCCAACCCTGCCTGGCTGCCGGCGGGGTTGGAGGCTCCGGGCCCGCCTCTCGCCTCCAGCCCCGAGGCCGCCGGCCCGGCAGCCGGCCAGACCGGGGGCCGGGAGCGCAGCCGGCCGGCGCCGGGACCGGCGCCGGGAATGGATGAAGCCAGCGGGCTCCCGGAGTCGATTTACAATTGTAGCACAGGGAACGCCCGGCGGACAGAGTCCGCCGGGCGTTCCTACCCTGGCAGAGGGGTCAGCTCTGGGGTCCCCGGCCCGCCAGCTGGGATTCTGCCAGGGCGATGAGCTTCCGGACCATGTTCCCACCAACGGCGCCGTTGACCTTGGAAGGCAGATCGCCCCGGTACCCGGTGTAGTTGGGGATGCCCAACTCCGCGGCGGTCTCGTACTTGAGGCGGTCCAGGGCCGCCCCGGCCTGGGGGATCACCTTCCCGTTCCTCCGCGGCATCCGCTGTTCACCTCCCGGGGAGAGGCTGTCTACAGGATGCCCCGGCCCCCGGGTCCCATCCCTGGGACCCTACCCCAGGCCCAGGGGCTCCTCCCCCGCCTCCGGCACCCCCTCCTCCGGGGCTTCCGCCGGCTCCGGGACCCAGACCGCCTCCACCGGCGCCGCCGGCAGGGCGGGTTGCGCCCGGTCGGTTCGGGGCGGAGCCCCTGCCCCGGGCCCGCCCGCGCGCCGGCGGACCCACTGCCAGGTCAGGGCGCCGAGGAAGGCGAGGCCCGCGTAACCCA
>QGUP01000114.1 GCA_003242505.1 Bacillota bacterium | reverse complement strand
CCGGATCATCAAGGAAGCCTTCCACCTGGCCCGGACCGGCCGGCCCGGCCCGGTGCTGGTGGACATCCCCAAGGACGTCCAGACCGCCACCCTCCGCTGGTACTACCCGGAACAGGTGGACCTGCCAGGGTACAAGCCGACCTACGTGGGCCATCCCGCGCAGGTGCAGAAGGCGGCCCAGGCCATCCGGGCGGCCCAGCAGCCGGTGGTCCTGGTGGGCGGCGGGGTGATCGCCTCCGCCGGGGCGGCGCCCCTGGTTCGGCAGCTGGCGGAGCGGATGCAGGCCCCGGTGGTCCACACCCTCACCGCGCTGGGGGCTTTCCCCATGGACCATCCCCTCAGCTTCGGCCTCCTGGGGATGCACGGCACCTTCGCGGCCAACCGGGCGGTGGCCCACTCGGACCTCCTGGTGGCCATCGGGGTGCGGTTTGACGACCGGGCCACGGGGCTCACCCAGAAGTTCGCCCCCCGGGCCCAGGTGATCCACGTGGACATCGACCCGGCGGAGATCGGCAAGAACATCCCCGCTCACATTCCCATCGTCGGCGACGCCGCCACGGTGCTCCGGCAGATCCTCGACGAACTCGGGGACTGGCGGGTGACCAGTCCGACTCCGTGGCTCGCCCAGGTGGTGGCCTGGCAGCAGGAGCACCCCCTTTGGGGAGAGCGGCCCCGACGGATCCGGGAACTGGCGGAGCAGGCCCGGCGGGCCCACGGCCTGCCCCTGGACCCGCCGGCGTTTCTCCACGGGGAGCGGAACCCCGACGCGCCGATGAAGCCCCAGGAGGTGGTGATCGCCGCCCAGGAAGTCTTCGGGCCGGAGGCCATCGTCTGCACCGACGTGGGGCAGCACCAGATGTGGGCGGCCCACTACTGCCTCCGCCGGGAGCCCCGGACCTGGGTCAGTTCCTGCGGCCTCGGCACCATGGGCTTCGGGCTGCCCGCGGCCATCGGCGCCAAGATCGGCCGGCCGGACCGGGAGGTGGTGCTGATCACCGGCGAGGGGAGCTTCCAGATGACCCTCCAGGAACTCGGCACCGTCGCCGCCGAGAAGCTGAACATCAAGATCATCATCGTCAACAACCTGTTCCTCGGCATGGTCCGCCAGTGGCAGCAGCTCTTCTTCCAGGGCCGATACAAGGACGTGGACCTGCGGCCGGGGCTGCCGGACTTTGAGAAACTGGCCGCCGCCTACGGCCTCCGGGGCCGGCGGATCGACCGGTACGGCGACCTCTACCCGGCCATGGCGGAGGCGAAGGCGCACCCGGGCACCTTCCTCCTGGACTGCCGGGTGGAGCAGGAGGAGAACGTCTACCCCATCGTGCCGCCGGGCGGGGCCAACGTCGAGGCCATCCTCCAGGGCCGGTGAAGCCGCGGGCGGTGTCCTGCTGACCCGGGGTCGCCGGCGGCGCCCGGCCGGCCAGGGGCCGCCGGCCCCGGACGGTCCCCCCGCCGGGCCGCGGCCCCTTCTCCCGCACCCGGTACTCCGCTGGCCGCAGACAGAAGCCTCCGCGGACAAAAGTCCTATGGAAAATGTCGCCGGGTCAGTGCTACCATTCAAATCAGAGATTCAGTCAGATGATGATTGGCATTGCTGACGGAGGTGGACCCGTGCGGCTGACCCTGCGCGGCAAGATCCTCACAGGCTTTGCGGTGGCCGGTGTGGCCCTGATCCTCCTGGCCACGGTCGTCACCCGGACGCTGTGGGAACAGGCCAGTGGAGTGCTCACGGTCTACGAGACCGATCTGGCGGTGATGGCCAGCGTTGCTGACCTCGAGGAGGCCATCGGCGGCCTGGAGGCGGCGATGTGGGCCTACCTGGAGACCGGGAGCGCGACCCACCTGGAAGCCGCCGCGGAGCACCGGCGAAAGCTCCAGGCGACGATGGCCCTCCGGCGGGTACTCCGGACCGCCCCGGAAGAGCAGGCGGAGGAGGAGCGGCTCGCCCAGGCCATCGCCGCCCGGGAGGCAGTCTACCGGGAGGTGGAACAGCTCGCCCGGAGCGGCCGGGCCGAGGAGGCCCGCCGGCGGCTGGCCCAGCTTCAGGATGACCTCGGGAAGCTCCTGTACGAGGCCCGGGAGAGCCAGCGGAGCGGCGCCCTGGCCCGGGCCCGGGCCAACATGAGGGGCCTGCAGCGGACCATCCTGTACGGCGCCGCGGCGGCCGGGAGCGGCTCCCTGCTGGTGGCCCTGGCGGGCATCTTCATCGCCAACCGCCTCGCCCGGATCCTGGGCCAGTTTGCCCAGACGATGCAGCGGGTGGCCCAGGGCGACCTGACCGTCGCCCCGCTCTCCCTCCGCACCCGGGATGAACTGCAGGACCTGGCCGACAGCCTGAAGGAGATGGTGGTCGGGCTCCGCCGGATGGTGAGCGAGGTCCGCCGGGCCGCCGAAGCGGTGGCGGGCACCGGCCGGGAGGTGAGCCGGGTGAGCGGCGAGGTCGCGGCGGCCACCGCCCAGATCGACACCGGGATCCAGCAGGTGGCGGCGGGCGCCCAGTCCCAGACCCACTCCATGGGCAGCGCCGCCGATGGCCTCGACGGACTCCGGGAGGCGACCCGGCAGATCGCCGAGGGCGCCACCCGGCAGGCCGAGGCGGTCACCGAGGCGGTCCAGGCGGTGACGGAGATGGACGAGCGGATCGCCGGGGTGGCCCGGGAGGCGGACGCGGTGGCCGCGGCTTCCCAGGAGTCCGCCGCGGTGGTGGCCCGGGGGCTGGAGGCGGTGGACCGGGGCATCCGGGGGATGGCAGAGGTCCGGGAGGCGGTGGTGACCGCCAACGGGGTGCTGGCCGAACTCCGCCGGCGCTCGAGCCAGATCGGCAGCATCGTCGAGGCGATCACCGAGATCGCGGAGCAGACCAACCTCCTGGCCCTGAACGCAGCCATCGAGGCGGCCCGGGCCGGGGAGTCCGGCCGTGGCTTCGCGGTGGTGGCCGACGAGGTGCGCCGCCTCGCCGCCCGGTCCGGCCAGTCCGCCGGGGAGATCGCCGGCCTGGTGAACCAGATCCTGGCCGGGCTGGAGGAGACCGCGGCGGCCATGGACGTCAGCACCCGGAAGGCAGAAGAGGGGGCGGCCCTGGCCGGCGAGGTGGCGGAGGCTCTCAAGCAGATCCGCGATGCGGTCGCCCGGACCGCCGAGGCCGGGGCGGCGATCCGGGCCGCGGCGGGTTCCCTCCGGGACCGGAGCGCCCAGGTGGCCCGGGCGGTCCACGAGGCCGCCGCCATCACCGAGGAGAACGCGGCGGCCAGCGAGGAGATCGCGGCCCAGGTCGAAGAGCTCCAGCACAGCGTCCGGTCCGTCGCGGAGGTCGCGGCCTCCCAGGCCGCCATCGCCGAGGAGGTGAGCGCCGGCACCCGGCAGGCCGCCGCGGCGGCGGAGGGGCTGGCGGCCTCGGCCCGCACCCTGGCCCGGCTCTCCGACGAACTGCAGGCGGCGGTGGCCCGGTTCCGGCTGCCGGAAGGGGAAGAGGCCGTGGCGCTGACGTAGCGGACGAGGTAGGAATTCCGGGCGCCGGGCGCAAATTAGACTCCGGTAGGTGCGCCGCGCCGGAGCGGCGCCGGAATTGCTGCCCGGAGGGATGACGGAATGCCACTAGTCACCCTGCGCCAGCTGCTCGATGCCGCCGAGGCTGGCGGCTACGCGGTGGGCGCGTTCAACGCCAACAACATGGAGATCATCCAGGCCATCGTCGAGACCGCGGAGGAACTGGAGTCGCCGGTGATCATCCAGGCCAGCCAGGGCGCCATCAAGTACGCCGGCCTCGACATGATCACCGCGATGGTCCACGCGGTGGCCGGGCAGGCGAAGGTACCGGTGGCGCTGCACCTGGACCACGGCACGGACTTCAACACCGTGATCGCCTGCATCCGCCGGGGCTTCACCTCGGTGATGTTCGACGGCTCCCGGTACGACAAGGAAGAGAACATCGCCCGGACCCGGGAGATCGTCAAGATCGCCCACGCGGTGGGGGTCTCGGTGGAAGGGGAGATCGGCAAGATCGGCGGCGTCGAGGACGACATCGCCGTGGACGAGCGGGAAGCCCTGCTCACCCCGGTGGAGGATGCCATCGAGTTCTACCGGGCCACCGGGGTCGACGCCCTGGCCATGGCCTTCGGCACCGCCCACGGCCACTACAAGCTGCCGCCCAAGCTGGCCTTTGACCGGATCGAAGCGGTCCACCGGGAGACCGGGGCCTACCTGGTGATGCACGGCGGCTCCGGGGTGCCCGACGAGGACGTGAAGAAGGCCATCCAGCTCGGCGTCCGGAAGATCAACGTGGACACCGAGATCCGGGAGGCCTTTGTCGCGGCCCTGCGTCAGGTGATGCAGGAGAAGCCCGGGGAGATCGACCCCCGGAAGCTCCTCGGCCCGGCCAAGGAGGCCGCCAAGGCCAAGCTGCGGGAGAAGATGACCCTCTTCGGCAGCGTCGGCCGGGCCCGCTGACCCCCGGCGGTGCCGAGCCTGCCCTCCCCGCACCGCGCCCCTGCCCTCCCTGCCCCGTGGGGCGGGCAGGGGCCCTTTTCCTACCGGCTCCTGGCCGCCGGGGTGGCAAGCGGGGCGGCAGGAGTGGCCTTGCCGCTGGCGAATTTCCAAGGCGTTTCCGTTGCACAGCAGAGAGGTTTCCGTGCACATCAGGGAGGTGTCCGGGTTGGACGAGCGGTTGCAGATGTACAAGGAGCTGACCGAGGCGCCCGGGGTCCCAGGATACGAGGGGCCGGTCCGGGAGATCATGCGGAAGTACCTCGCCCCTTACGGTGAGGTGATCACGGACAACCTCGGCTCCATCGTGGCCCGGAAGGTGGGCAAGGCCGGCGGGCCCCGGATCCTGGTGGCCGGCCACATGGACGAGATCGGGTTCATGGTCACCATGATCACCGAGAAGGGGTTCATCAAGTTCCAGCCCCTGGGCGGCTGGTGGGATCAGGTGCTCCTCGCGCAGCGGGTGCTGATCCGCACCCACAAGGGCGACATCGTCGGGGTGATCGGCTCCAAGCCGCCCCACATCCTCCCCCAGGAGGAGCGGAACAAGGTTGTCAAGAAGAAGGACATGTTCATCGACATCGGGGCGTCCAGCCGGGAGGAGGCGGAGTCTTTTGGCGTCCGGCCCGGGGACCCGATCATCCCCATCTGCCCCTTCCAGGTGATGCCCAACCCGAAGATCCTGATGGCCAAGGCCTGGGACAACCGGGCAGGGTGCGCGGTGGCCATCGAGGTGCTCCAGGAGCTCCAGGGCAAGGAGCACCCCAACGAGGTCTACGCCGGCGCCACGGTCCAGGAGGAGGTGGGTCTCCGGGGGGCCCAGACCCTGGTGAACACCATCAAGCCGGACATCGCCATCGCCCTGGACGTGGGCATCGCCGGCGACGTCCCCGGGGTCCGGGAGGACGAGGCCCAGGGGAAGCTGGGCAAGGGGCCGGTCATCACCATCTATGATGCCACCATGGTGCCCAACCTCCGGCTCCGGGACCTGGTGGTGGAGACCGCCAAGGAAGAGGGCATCCCCATCCAGTTCGACGCCGTCCCCGGCGGCGGCACCGACGCCGGCCGGTTCCACATGCACGACAGCGGCGTGCCGAGCATCGTCATTGGCTTCGCCACCCGGTACATCCACAGCCACGCGGGGCTCATCCACCGGGACGACATGGAGAACGCCGCCCGGCTGGTGGCCCGGGTCATCCAGAAGCTCGACGAGGAGACCGTCCGGCGGATCAAGGAGGACCCCATCGGCGCCTAGCCGGTGGGGAGAGGCTGCCGGCGGCGGGGCCGGAAAGAAAGGCAACGGCGTGGAGGCAGTCCCCCGTCAGGCGCTGCCTCCTTTTCATTTTCCAGGGCGGCGCTTCTCTTCTAGGGCGGCGCTCCCCCGGTGGGGCGCGAACCACCGCCCCGCATGTTACGTCCTATGGAGCGAACAGGCGTCAGGCGTGGGGCCCTGCCCTTTCCGGCCCGGGGCTTTCCCGGGCCCGGAGAGGGATGGCCTGGTATGGCGGCCCGGGCGGGCTGGGCGCATGCGGCCCGGGCGGGCCGGGCGCAGGAGGGAAGGGCATGGACAGGTGGCGGCGGATCGGCCGGCCGGCGGCGGCGGTCGCCCTGGCGGTCGCCCTGGTGCTGAGCGGCGCGGCGGTGTCGGTGTGGAGGCGGAAGGGGCCGGGCAGCGCCCCGGCCTGGGGGATCGGGGTCCCCGTCGCCCAGGCGGCGGCCATCACCCTGGCGCCGTTGAAGGCCGATGAACGGGGGGTGGACCCGGAGAGCGGCTTCGTCCTGGAGTCGGCTGCCCCCCTGAAGGAGGAGGCCCTTCGCCAGGGGCTCCGGGTGGAGCCGGAGATTTCCTTCCGGCTGGAGCGGGCGGATCGGGAGGGCCGACGGTGGCACCTGTGGCCCGGGGAGCCCCTCCGGCCCGGGCGGATCTACCGGTTCACCTTTGCGCCGGGCAACCTCGCTCCCCCGGCGGGCGAGACCCCGGCGGCCGGGACGGCCGGGGACCCGGCGC
>QGUP01000556.1 GCA_003242505.1 Bacillota bacterium | reverse complement strand
GAGTGGATGAGATCGGCAAACTGGAGCGCTTGCTCGACCTTGTTGGTCTGCAGGGTCCCGATCATGTGCCACGTAGCGGCCTTGCCGATGGCGGGGTACTTCTGCATCGCCTCCTGGACCCGGTTCTCCCCGAGGTCCGTGATCCCCGCCGCCAGAGCCTCCCGGATCTCTTCCACCGTGCGGCCCTTGGTGACCGCCACCAGCCGGATCTCCTCCGGCCGGCGGCCCGCCTCCCGGGCCGCTTCCGCGATGGCAGCCCGGACGGCAGCCACGTTTGAAGCGATGTTCGACATCGGCATTCCGCTTCCCTTCCCATTGAACCAACATCAATGCAAACTTTTTCCGTCAACTCGTGATCGGATCGCCGGGCGGAACCAGCACCTCCGCGTCCGGGGCCAGATCCCCCTCCACCACCGCCTCGGTCTCGTTCTGACCCAGGACCGTCACCGGGACAAACCGCTCCCCGGCCGGGGTCCGGACCAGCACCCCCGGCCGGCCGCCGAAAACGGTCAGCGCCTCCCGGGGCACCACCCACCCTTCCCACCGGCCGAGGACCACCCGGGCCGGGGTGCGGCGGAGGAACGTCAGGGTATCCGGGATGGGGGAGTCCGCAGCCAGGGCCAGGAGGACCTGGTCCCCCTGGGGCGGGGACTTGTACACCACCCGGAACCGGTGGCTGCCGGCGCCCAGGGCCGGGAACTGGACCCGGGCGGGGTCCCCGGGGTTCACCCCGGCGAGGAGCCGGGCCGGGCCCGACACCGCCAGCCAGAGGCTCGCGTTGTCCACCACCTTGAAGACCGGCTCGCCAGCGGCCACCTGGTTGCCAGGGGGCTCCACCCGGCGGAAGGGGACCTGCTGCAGCCAATCAGGGCCGGGGCCGGTCGCCTGGGCCCCGGTCACCCAACCGAGGGCATCGGGGTCGAGTTCGGCCTCCAGGCCGTCCACCTGGTAGCTGAGGGTGCCGGGCCGCTCCGCTCGGAGGGGCTGGCCCGCCACGGCGACCACCGGCGTGCCCGTCCGCACCGCCTGCCCCTCGGGGACCAGCCGCTCCAGGGTTCCGCCCCGGGGAGCGACCTGGACCCACTCCTTCCGCAGCAAGAGGGCCTCCCCGGTCACCGCCAGTTCCAGGGTGTCCCGGCGCACCGGCCGGGGCTCAGGCCTGGCCAGCGCTCCCCGGACGTCCCGGGCCGCCAGGACGAGAACCCCGGCCGCGGCCAGGACAAGGACCGCCAGGAGCCCCAGCGCCCAGGCGCGCCATCCCGGACGCCGGGGCCGGGAGCGGCGGACGGGCAGGCTGACCAGTTCCCCGCTGCCGGACCAGGGCCGGCCCCGGTGCGGGTCGGGCGCCGGCCCCCGCCGGCGACCCCGGGCGGGGCCCGGGAGGGGAATCACCCGGCCGCCGGCCGGGGTGCCGGAGAGCCGCCGGGGATGCCGACCGTCAACCGGCATGGCGCCCGCCCCCCACCAGCCGAATCAGGGCCGCCTGCCGGCCGGTGCGCCCTCCCTCGCCCCGGTGGGAGAAGAAGTCCGCCCGCTGGCAGGCGGTGCAGATGCCCGCGACGCCGATCTGCTCCGCCGGGACGCCGGCCGCCACCAGCTGGTCCCGGTTGGCCTGCCACAGGTCCAGTTGCCACCGGTCCGGCCGCCGGCCCGGCCGGAGCCACCCCGGCCGGAACCCGGGGGCTGCCGCGATCGCCGCCCGGACCGGCTCGTCCACCTCGTAGCAACACGGACCGATGGCCGGGCCGATCACCGCCCAGATCCGCTCCGGCCGGCTGCCGTACCCGGCGACCAGCCGCTCCACCCC
>QGUP01000113.1 GCA_003242505.1 Bacillota bacterium | reverse complement strand
TAGTCTGCAGGATCCCCTGGGACATGTCCCCGCCGATGGAGCCCAGGCCCACCCCCAGGCCGCCCTGGACGGGGTTGGTCCCGCCCCGGCCCGCCGCGGGCGCCGAGGCGCCCTGGAGGGTCTGGGCGAAGGTATCCTGGAAGGTTGCCCGGGAGCTCTTGTAGCCCACGGTGTTGACGTTGGCGATGTTGTTGCCGATGACGTCCATCCGGACCTGGTGGGCCTGCAGGCCCAGCACGCCGGCGTACATGGACCGCAGCATCGGACGTCCAACCTCCCTCGTCGTCGGAGAAGGCCGCTTCCCCGGATGGCGCGGGGTGCCGCCTCGGTCGGTCAGCGGCACCGGGGGCCCCCTCCCAGGAGGTCCAGCCCCCTGGCAGCCAGGGCTCCGGGCCCTGGCACACCCAACTACCGCGCCGTCTTTCCCACGGGTCTCACAGGATCACCGCGCTGTCGATGTTGGTGAAGACGTTCTCCTTCATCCGCTCCCCGGTCACCGCGGTGATCACCGTCCGGTTCCGGACGCTGACCACAAGGGCGAGGTCACCGAGGAGCACCAGGGACTCCCTGGCCCCCTTGCTCGCGGCCCGGTCCACTGCGGACGCGATCCGGGCGGTCTCCTCGGGGGTGAGGGTCCGCCCGCTGGCCTGGAGCCGCTGGGCCGCGTGGGCGGAGAACCGGATCGGTTCCGGGCTCCCCAGGGCCTCGGCCAGGGCCTCCCGGAAGGTCTGCCCCGACCCCGTGGCCGGTTCATCCCCTGGGGCCCTCGGAGAAGGCCGGCGCTCCGCCGGGCCTACGGGCGGGAGCCCGCCGGGTCCCAGGTAGATCCGGTCGGCCACCCTCTCCCTCCTCCCTTATCCCGCCTGGCCCGGGCTGCCCTGGCCGGCCCCGGCCGCTGCTGGCGCACCGCTCGCCCTGGCCGCAGGCTGCTCTGCCCCGGGCGAGTCCACGGCCCGGACCTGGTCGAGGCGCACCTCCACCTCGCCGGCGGCGGTCTCCACCCGGATCCAGAAGTAGCCCTGGTCGTCCTGCCGGAGGCCCCGGGCCACCCCGGTCACCTCCTGCCCCTCCGGAGTCCGGCCCCGGACCCGGTGACCCAGCATCCCCACCCCGGAGGCCATGCCGGTCATCCGGGCCACGGCCTGCATCTGCTCCAGGGCAGCGAACTGGGCGAGCTGGGCGATGAACTCCTTGTCCTCCTGGGGCCGGAGGGGGTCCTGGTACCGGAGCTGGGTGACCAGGAGCCGGAGGAACGCGTCCTTGTCCAGTTCGTTCGTCCCCTGGCCGGCGGCGGTCCCGGCCCCTCCGGTTGCAGTGGCCGTCGCCCCGGCCTGGCTGCGGATTCCGCTCACCCCTGCCATTTCTCTCCCCCCTTTCGCTCCCGGGCCCCGGCGCACACCGGGAACACCGGTGGGTTGGGGACCGATGGGCCTCTTCCCGGCCCACGGGCGTGCTCTTGAACCGACTTTCCAGCCCCCGGGCTCACGCCCGGAAGTCGATCCGGCGGCTGCCTCGTCCACCGGGCCAGTGAACGGCTTCCTCACCGGCCGCGGCCGGCGCCAGCCCGGGCAAGAACCCCTCGCCGCCCGCCAGGGCGCCCCGATGGCCGGACCGCCGTCCCGGACGGGCCTCCCCGTGCCGGGGGGCCCCCCAGTCGCCGGCGAGCCCGACGTCGAAGCCGCCCACCTGGATGCCCTGCTCCTGGAGCCGGCTCCAGAGTTCGGCCTTCTGGGCCTCCAGGGCATCCCGCACCTCCGGCCGGCCGGCCAGAATCTGGCCGTGGATCTGGCCGTCCCGGAGGGTGAGCCGCAGGTGGATCGCCCCGAGTTCCGGCGGCTCCAGCCGGATCCGGACCTGGGTCTCGCCGTCGGGCCGGACCCGCAGCCGGGCCCGCTCCATCGCCCGGGCCACCTGCTCCGCCAGCCCGGGCTCCGAGTTCAGCCTGCCGGCCTGTGCCCGGGGCTCGCTCACCTCGCCGGCCCGGGCCTGGTCCCCGACCCCAGCCGGCTCAGGCGCCACCCCCGGGGCCTGCGCCTCAGGGACCGACCCCTCCCCGGACAGGGCCTCGGGGCCGGGGTTTCCTCCCGCCCGGCTCTCCCGGGCGCCAGGCCGAGCCGCCTCCTCGGGACCGGCAGCCGCTCCCGGGCGGCTTTCCGCCTGACCGGCACCTGCCGCTGCCGGGTCACTCCCGGAAAGGCCCTCGGTGCCTTCCGCCTCGGCCGCAGGCGCCGGTGCCTGGAAGAGGGGGCTGGTCTTACCCACACCGCCGATGGGACCCGCATCGCCGGCCAGGTCGGCCAGGGCCACGGGCACCGGCATCCGCTCTCCAGCCGCGGCCGCCTTCGGGTCGCCATCGGTCGCCGTCACCCCGGGGAGACCCTCTCCCCCGGCGGCGGGATGGTCCTCTGCGGACCCCGGCCCGTTCCCCGCCTCGGCGCTGCGTGCACCCGGGAAGGGCTCCGCCGAGCCGGGCTCCGCTGCCGGAGGTCTCCCGGCGCCGGTTCCGCCGGGCGGCGGGAGCGCCTTACCCTCCAGGGTCAGGACCCCGTCGGAGGCACCGGCAAGAGCGGCGCCCGCAACCTCGCCGGCGGCAGCGCCCACGGCGGCGCCATGGGCCACCGGTGCGCCACCCGGGGCACCGGACAGCCCGATGGCGGCCCCGGCACCAGCCTCACCGGCCTCCCCGGCTACCGCCGCCGTCGGCACCAGGGCCACCCCGCCCGCGGCCGTGGCAGCCCACGCCTCGGCGACCAGGGCCGGATCCCCGGCTTCCGCGGGCGCCTCTTCGGCCGGGACACCGGGTCCGCCCCGCTGGCCCGGGGCACCGGGCTGCTGGCTGTCGCCGGCGGGAGCCCCGGTGCGGCCGAGGGCCTCGGCAAGGGCGCCGGCGAATGCCCCCGCCCCGTCCCGTCCCCGGCTTCGGCCAGGGCGGCCAGGGGCCGGTTCGGCATTCCCCACCGGGAGCAGCACCGGTCCGGTCGCTGCTGTGGCCATTCCCTCACCTCCTTTCGGATTGCCCAGGATCCTGGCAACGCTGGGACTATGGGATCGTGCCGGCGAACGCCGGCAACGGGGCTGACAGTGTCCATCCACTGCGGCTCCCGGGGACCTCACCGGGTCGCTGCCCGAGGACCTCCGGGGGCCGCGCTCCGGGGCGCCTTAGTGGGTTCCGGCACCGGGCGCTTCAGCGGTCGCCTGCCCACTCACCTCAGCGGGCGGGGGCCGGCATCCACCGCTGGGTCAGCCGGGCCACCCGGCTGGGTTCCATCCGCCGCAGGACATCCGCTGCCCGGTCCGGGTCCAGGAGCCGGAGGATGTACAGGGCATCGGTGTCCGACATGGCCGCGAGGGCCTGGGCGACGGCTTCCGGCTTCATCTCGTTGTAGATGGCCTTGAGCTCGGCGTCCCGGGCCTCCTGGCTCGCCAGGGCCGCTTCCCTGGCCACGAGGGAAGCCTCCCGCTGGGCCAGTTCCTGTTCCCGGGCCTGGAGGAGGGCCTCCCGGCTGTCCAGTTCCTGGGCCCGGCTCTCCAGTTCCGACTCCCGAGCTCGGAGGGCCTCCTCCCGGGCGGCCAGGGCCGCGGCCTGCTCGCTGAGCTCCCGCTCCCGCTCCTCAAGCTCCCGGGCCCGCTCCGCCAGCTCCTCCTCCGAGAGGGCCGTCCCGGAACCCTCCGGGCTGGCCAGGGCAGCCCCGCCCTCCTCCCCCTCGGCCCGGATCAGCCGGCCCACCACCGGGACCCGGGCCAGGGCCTGCCGGATGGGATCCCGGAACCACCAGCCGGAGACCCCGCCGGCGGCGACCATCACCGCCAGCAGCACCAGCCCGATGGTCCGGACCCGCCGGCCCGGGGTCTCCTCGGGCACCGGCGGCTGGGCCCCCGGCGCCGCCCGGGGCTGCGTCGCCCGGGCCCCCGTCGGCCCGTAGGGCGTCGCCCCTCGCTGCGGCAGGCTCACCGCGCCTCCTCCTTCCCCGTGGGAGTGGTGAGGTGAAGGGCCAGAGCCTCCGGCGTGCCCGGGTGTCCACTCCGGACCAGGCTTCGGTGGCCCGTTGCCGCCAGGCCCAGGTGGCTCGTCCCGGCCATGCCCAGGTGGGCCATCCCGGCCAGGACCCGGTGGGGAGCCACCGCCCCGTAAGCCCCGGAGGGCCGGAGCGCCAGTTCATCGAGCTCCGCCTGCTCCGCCCGGGCGGCCTCGGCCCGCCACTCTTCCCGCCGCCGGTCCCGGAGCCGCTCCAGGGTCCGGGCCCGGCCCAGGGCCGCCACCAGTTCCTGGCGCCGCCCGGCCTCGACCTGCCGGGCGGCTTCGAGCCCGGCCCGGGCCTCGGCCAGGGTGCGGAGGAGGCCCGCGATCTGCAGCCGCCGGAGGACAAAGTCCAGAGCCGGGCTCCCCAGGGCCTCCTGCCGGGCGGCGTCATCCAGGCGCCGCCGGACAAGGCTCTCCACGGTGCGGAGGCCGGCCTCCGCCGCGGCCACCGCCTGCCGGGCGGCGGCCAGCTGCCGCCGGGCCGCGTCCACCTCCTGTTCCCGGAGGTCCAGGAGACGCTGCAGGCGAAAGCGGAACCGCTTCACCCCTGCCACCTGCCCCCACAAAACGCCGTCGACTCTGCGAATTCAGGTAGTAAAGCCGGGCACCCCGTCACGGGCCGGCCCCCTCCTCGGGGGGGAAGAGGGCCAGCAGCTCTTCGATGGCCTGCCGGAGGTCGGTCCGCTCCTCCACCCCCTGCATCAGGTACCGGCGCATCGCCGGCAGCTTGGCCACCGCGGCGTCGATCTCCGGGCTCTGGCCGGGCTTGTAGGCCCCGACGTGGATCAGGTCCTCCGCCTCCCGGTAGGTGGCCAGGTACTGCCGGAACCGGGCCGCGGCCTGCTGGTGGGCCGGGTCCGTCACCTGGCGCATCACCCGGCTGACGGATTGGAGGAGGTCGATGGCCGGGTACTGGCCGTGGGCCGCCAGCCGGCGGCTGAGCACGATGTGCCCGTCCAGGATCCCCCGGACCGTGTCCGCGATGGGCTCGGTCATGTCGTCCCCGTCGACGAGGACGGTGTAGAAACCGGTGATGCTGCCCCGCTCCGCGGTCCCGGCCCGCTCCAGGAGCCGGGGCAGGAGGGAGAAGACCGACGGGGTGTAGCCCCGGCTGGACGGGGGCTCCCCCACCGCCAGCCCCACCTCCCGCTGGGCCATCGCGAGCCGGGTGACGGAGTCCATCAGCAGCAGCACGTCCAGCCCCTGGTCCCGGAAGTACTCGGCGATGGCGGTGGCTAGGAGCGCTCCCTTCAGCCGCACCAGGGCCGGCTGGTCCGAGGTGGCCGCCACCACCACCGACCGGCGGAGCCCCTCCTCCCCCAGGTCCCCCTCGATGAACTCCCGGACCTCCCGGCCCCGCTCCCCCACCAGGGCGATGACCGTCACGTCCGCCTGGGTCCCCCGGGCCATCATCCCCAGGAGGGTGGACTTGCCGACCCCGGAGCCGGCGAAGATGCCGATCCGCTGCCCCCGGCCCACGGTCAGCAGCCCGTCGATGGCCCGGACCCCCACCGAGAGGGGGGTGCGGATCCGCTGCCGGGCCAGGGGATGGGGCGGCGACTGGGTGACGGGGTAGTAGGCCTCCGCCGGCACCGGCCCTTTGCCGTCGATGGGCTGGCCGAGGCCGTCCAGGACCCGGCCCAGGAGCCCCGGCCCCACGGGCACCTCCAGGGGGCGGCCCAGGCTCCGGACCTCCCACCCCGGGGCGAGGCCCGCCGGGTCCCCCAGGGGCATCAGGAGGGTGAGCCCCTCCCGGAAGCCCACCACCTCGCCCCAGAGCCCCGGGGTCTCGCTCTCCCGGGCGACGGCCGGCCGCCAGAGAGGCCCCAGAGGGACCGCGCCCCCGGGCGGGCCCAGCCAGCAGAGGTCCCCCACCCGGGCCCGGGGGCCCCGGGCCTGGATGGTCAGGCCCACCACCCCGGTCACCTGCCCCACCAGGGGGAGCGGGTCGACCCGGCGGATCCGGCGCCGGGCCTCGGCGAGCACCGACATCCCTCACCCCTCCCCTCGGGCCGGTCCTGCGGCGCTACCTTCCGCGGCCTTCCTTCCCGCTACCTGCCGCCGGCGGCCGCGGCCTGGGGCAGCAGGTCTCCCAGGGCGGCGGCCACCTGCCGGATCTGGGCATCCACCCGACCGTCCACCTGCCCCTGGGGGGAGTCGAGGATGAACTCCCCCGGCGCCAGGGACGGGTCCGGCACCAGCTCCACCTGGCCCCCCAGGGCCCCCTGCCACTGGGCCCGGTGCTGTTCCGCCAGGGGCAGGTCCCCGGGGTGGAGCCGGAGGCGGACCTCGGGCTCGCCCCGGACCTTCTCCAGGGCGGCGGCCACCATTCCGGCCAGGGCCTCGGGCTGGAGCTTCAGCTCCGCCCGGAGGATCTGCCGGGCGACCTCCAGGGCGAGGGCCACCAGCTCGGGCTCCAGCTCCCTCAGGAGCCGGTCCAGCTCGGCCTGGACCTCGGCCCGGATCCGCTCCGCCTCCGCCCGGGCGGCGGCCAGGACCTCCGCCGCCGCCTCCCGGGCCCGGGCGATCTCCGCCTCGGCCGCGGCCCG
>QGUP01000555.1 GCA_003242505.1 Bacillota bacterium | reverse complement strand
TGGTCTTGCCACCATCCCCGCGGTTTTGGTTGTTTTGGTGCCTAGTCCAACCAATTCGCGGGATATGGTGGCTTTCCTGTTCTACGCTCCAGGTTTCACTGGCTTACGGGGATTTCGCAACACCCCCCTAATTGATAGGCGGTCGCGAGCCACCTCCGGGATGTGGTGTGGCTACTCAATCCCTTGGCTCGCGTACCGCCTTTTCCTCGTTGTGGAACCCACACTTTCTAGCCTAGAGCCCCCCAGCCCTTGACGCTGCTGGCAGCCCGGGCTAAAATAACGGCATCGAATCCCGTGAGCGGCGATGAACGGGAGGAGTAGCCGGGTGGCGCCCTGCAGAGAGCCGGCGGTCGGTGCAAGCCGGCGGGTGAGCCCCCGGTGAAGACACCCGGGAGCTTCCGGCTGAACGGCCCCTCGGGCGGCGTCTCGTTGAACGGGCGCCCAACCGGCGGCCGCCTTTGGCGGCCCGGTGAACGAGCGCTGGCCGGCGGCCCAGTAGGCCCGGACGGAGACCTCCACCGTTATCAGCGGAGGGGGCCGGGGACATGCCTCGGTCTGAAGAGGGAGCACGCCTCAGCCCGGCGGTTCGGCCCGGCGGAGGTCGGCGGTCCCGGGGCGGGACCGGCCGCTGCCGGCGATCGTCGGGTGGGGATGCTAACGTGGGTGGCACCGCGGGAGCCCAGCGCTTCCGTCCCATGGCGGGACGGAGGCGCTTTTTGATTGGCTTCCCTTTTTCTGGCGACGGGCTTACCAGGAGGTGTGGCGGCGTGCTGAAAGCCCCCCGTGGCACCAACGACATCCTGCCCGGGGCCCAGTTCCGGTGGCAGGACAGCGCCCGGTGGCAGGCCCTGGAGGAGGCGATCCGCCGGATCAGCCTCCAGTACGGCTACCAGGAACTGCGGCCGCCGGTCTTCGAGCAGACGGAGCTCTTTGCCCGGGGCGTGGGGGAGAGCACGGACATCGTCCAGAAGGAGATGTTCACCCTCATGCCCCGAGGCGGCGAGGGGGAGGAGGGGAGCACCCTCACCCTGCGGCCGGAGTTCACCGCGGGCATGGTCCGGGCCTACATCGAGAACGGCCTCCACAACCTGCCCCAGCCGGTGAAGGTCTTCACCTACGGCCCGGCCTTCCGGGCGGAGCGGCCCCAGAAGGGCCGGTTCCGGCAGTTCCACCAGTGGGACGTGGAGGTCTTCGGCGCCCAGGACCCGGCGGTGGACGCCGAGGTGATCGAGATCGGCATCGCCCTGGCCCGGCGGCTGGGGCTGGAGGGGCTGGAGGTGAGCCTCAACTCCATCGGCTGCCCGGCCTGCCGGCCGGCCTACCGGGAGCGGCTCCGGGCCCACTTCCGGCCGTACCTTTCGGAGCTTTGCCCGGACTGCAACCGGCGGATCGACCAGAACCCCCTGCGGCTCTTGGACTGCAAGGTCGACGCCGACCACCCGGCGATGCGCACGGCGCCCACCACGGTGGAGCACCTCTGCGACGAGTGCCGGCGGCACTTCGAAGCGCTCCAGGACCACCTCCGGGCCCTGGGGATCCCCTACCGGGTGGACCCGAAGATCGTCCGGGGGCTGGATTACTACACCAAGACGGTCTTTGAGGTGCTGCACCCCCAGCTCGGGGCCCAGAGCGCCCTCTGGGGCGGGGGCCGGTACGACGGCCTGGTGGAGCACCTGGGAGGCAAACCCACCCCCGGCGTGGGCTTTGCCATGGGGATGGAGCGGATGCTGATGGTCCTCGACGAGATGGGCATCCCCCTGCCCCCGCCGCCCCGGCAGGACCTCTTCTTCGCCGTGTCCTTAAACACACCTTAACCTCCCCACA
>QGUP01000554.1 GCA_003242505.1 Bacillota bacterium | reverse complement strand
GTTCCAGCAGGCCCACCTGCTGATCTACGGCCTCCTGCTGATGGTGACCATCCTCTTCATGCCCGGCGGGGTGCTCGGGGAGATCCAGCACCGGCTGCGGCTCCGGGCCGCGCCCCGGCAGGTCATCGGCACGACCTTCAGCAGCAGCCACGAGTCCAGCGGCCAGCGGGAGGTGGGCTAGGGTGCAGCCGCTCCTGGAAGTCCGGAACCTGAGCAAGCAGTTCGGCGGCCTGCACGCGGTCCGGAACGTGAGCTTTGCCGTCGGGGAGGGCGAGGTCGTCTCCATCATCGGCCCCAACGGCGCGGGGAAGACCACGGTCTTCAACCTGATCTCCGGGTTTCTCCAGCCCACCGCTGGCGAGGTGATCTTCCGGGGCCAGGTGGTGACCCGCCTGAAGCCCCACCAGCGGGCCCGGCTGGGGCTGGGCCGGACCTTTCAGATCGTCCGCCCCTTCGCCGGCCTCACCATCCTGGAGAACGTGATGGTGGGCGCGTTCCTGCACACCCGCTCCCCGGCGGTCGCCCGGGAAGAGGCGATGCAGATCCTCCGGTTCGTGGGCCTCGAGCACCGGGCCCACCAGTACCCCGGCAGCCTCACCCTCGCCGGCCGCAAGCGGCTCGAAGTGGCCCGGGCCCTGGCCACCCGCCCCCGGCTGATCCTCCTGGACGAAGTGGTGGCCGGCCTCAACCCGACGGAGGCCGAGGAGATGATCCGGCTCCTCCGGCGGCTGTCGGAACGGGGGGTCAGCGCCGTCGCCGGGGTGGAGCACGTGATGCGGGTGGTCCTCAGCCTCTCCGACCGGGTGGTGGTCCTCCACCACGGGGAGAAGATCGCCGAGGGCCCGCCGGAGGCGGTTGTCCGGGATCCGGTGGTCATTGCGGCTTACCTGGGCGGGGAGGTGGCGGCCGGTGCTTGAGGTGAAGGACCTGACGGTCCACTACGGGGACGTCCAGGTGCTCTGGGGCGCCTCCTTCACCGTCGGCCAGGGGGAGGTGGCCGCCCTGGTGGGGGCCAACGGCGCCGGCAAGACCACCACTCTCCGGGCCATCTCCCGGCTGGTGCCGGTGACGGGGGGCGAGATCCGGTTCCAGGGGGAACCCATCCACCACCTGCCTCCCCACCGGGTGGTAGAGCTGGGGATCGTCCAGGTGCCCGAGGGGCGCCGGCTCTTCCCCATGATGACGGTGAAGGAGAACCTGCTGCTCGGCTCCCACATCCCCTCGGCCCGGGCCCACCGGGCCCGGAACCTGGAGTGGGTCTACAGCCTCTTCCCCAAGCTCAAGGAGCGGGAGAACCAGCTCGCGGGCACCCTCTCCGGGGGCGAGCAGCAGATGGTGGCCATCGCCCGGGGGCTGATGTCCCGTCCCCTGCTGCTGATGCTGGACGAGCCCTCCCTGGGGCTGGCGCCCATCGTGGTCCGGGAGATCTTCGCCATCGTCCAGCGGCTCCGGGAGGAGGGGATCACGGTGCTGCTGGTGGAGCAGAACACCGCCCAGTCCCTGGCCATCGCCGACCGGGCCTTCGTGATGGAGAACGGCCGGATCGTGCTTTCCGGGACCGGCCGGGAACTTCTCGAGAATGAGCACGTGAAGCGGGCGTACCTGGGGGCGTGAGGGGCCCCTGGCACCACAACGCAGGCAGCCCTCTGCCCGGCGCATCCCCGGCCGAACCGGGGACGCCGGCAGAGAGCTGTGCGCGCGGGTGGGGCGACGGTCAGCTCCAGTCCCGGGGCAGGGGCACCGGGAAGCGGCGGCGGTACTGATACCCCTCGGGGGCCTCCTCGTAAACCTCCAGCCCGTCCCCCGCCAGCCGGAGTTCCGTCCGGCCG
>QGUP01000553.1 GCA_003242505.1 Bacillota bacterium | reverse complement strand
ATTTTGGCCGCTGGCCACGGCCGACATGGCGCACCCAGGAGGGGTCCTCCTGGGCACAAACCGGATCACCCGGGGGCCCGTGATCTTCGACAGCTTTGCTGGTCCAGCGGCGGGCCTGACGAACCCGCACGTGGGGGTGTTCGGCCAGACCGGCTCGGGCAAGACGGTCCTCCTCAAGGTGTACGCCGCCCGGAAGGTCGTCTCCGGGACCCAGGTCGTCATCCTGGATCCGGAGCGGGAGTACGCCCCGGCGGTGGAGGCGCTGGGGGGACATGTGATTCGGCTGGAGGCCGGGGTGCCGTCCGGGCTGAACCCCCTGGAGGTTGAGGCCGAGGCGGCGGATGCAGACACCGCGGGGACGGTCAATCTGGCGGACAAGGTGGCCGACGTGCGGGCCTTGGTGGCGCACATGCTGGCGCTGCACGGGGGGGCGCTCAGCCCGGAGGAGTCGGCGCTCCTGGACCGGGTGCTCTTCCGGCTCTATACCGACCGTGGGATCACTGCAGACGGCAACAGTTTGTACGAGGAATACTCCCGGGTCGATGGCGAAATATACAGAGCAGGGCGACAGAAGAAGCGCATGCCCCGGCTACGGGACCTGCATGCGGCCATGCAAAACGAGCCGGGGCTGCAGCGGGTGGCACTCCTGATCGAGCCCTACCTCGAAGGCCAGTCGATGGGCATCTTCGACTGCGACAGCATGGAAGGGCTCGTGGACTCGCCCCTGATCTGCTTTGACCTGTACGGATTGGACGAGCGGTACGTCCGGCCGCTGGCCATGCACGTGGTCCTTTCCTGGATCGCCGAGCGCTTCGTCAAGCAGAGGCGAGGCGTCAGGAAGATGGTTGTAGTGGATGAGGCCTGGATGATGTTACAGCGACCGGAGACGGCGGCCTTCCTGGAGGACTTGGCCCGGCGGGCCCGGAAGCGCCTCACGGCCCTGGTGCTGGCGAGCCAGTCGTTCTACGAATTCGGAGAGGGAGCGGGCCGGGCGGTTCTCAACAACCTGGGGACCCGAATCATCATGAGCCAGAAGCCGGAACAGCTGGCTGATGCGGCGGCGGTATTCCAACTCACGGAGGGCGAGCGTGCGGCGGTGGCGCGCTTCGGCCGGGGCGATGCGCTGATCAAGACCGGGAACCAGTCGGTCTGGGTCCTGGTCGAAGCCACCCCGGCGGAGCGGGCATTGCTGGCAATTCCGGAAGGGGATTGAAGCGGGGGAGAGGCTGTGAAACGGGTCAGTTACTCGGATCTGTATCTGTTCAGCTGTCTGTCGTATGTGGTGTGGTCGGTGATTGCCGAGCCGAGCTGGGCGACGCTGTGGGGGGCGTTGAAGACGCTCTTCTTCCATGGCTTCGGCGTCTTCTGGTGCCTGGCGCTGTGGATCGACATCCGCAACGGGACTACCCCGCTGCAGGAGGAGAAGGCGCTGGAGCGGGCCCGGCACAAGCTGATTCCCATCTCGGTTGTGCTGGAACGGGCCAGGCGGAAGCGGCAGGCTGTCACGTAGGAGGGACCAGGGGTGCACTGGCTGGAACGCTGGCGGAGGTACCGGCGGCACTGGACGCTGGGGAGGCAGGGGCATCGGTGGCTCCGGGTGCGGCAGGTCTTGCTGGAGGCGGTGTACCAGGGGCGCCGGGGCTGGCTCCTCGTGCGGACCCGGCCCGGGGCCACCCGGCTGGGCATGTGGCTCTTGGTCGCCGGCATGGCGCTGGTGGCAGGTGCGGCAGTGACCTGGCTCCGGTACCTGGAGGGCCGTTCCGGCCCGGGCGGCTTCGGATGGCTGGCCCTGACCGGCGCCCTGCTGGCGGTGACCGGCCTGGGCCTCGGGC